>NZ_JBFAIM010000012.1:244310-248817 GCF_040654715.1 Nonomuraea sp. NPDC050643
GGGGTGCGCGGGGTCCGTAACATTCCATAGCCGCACCGTACGGTCGTTGCTGCCGCTGGCCAGCGTCTTGCCATCACGGCTGAACGCCACCGAAGTGACGGCGTCGGTGTGGCCGGTCGGGAGTTGTCCCAACGGCGTCGGCTGAGCAGGATTGGTGATATTCCATAACCGCACCGTGCGGTCGTTGCTGCCGCTGGCCAGCGTCTTACCGTCCGGGCTGAACGCCACCGAAGTGACGGCGTTGGTGTGGCCGGTCAGCAGAGTGTCAGGGATATTCCATAGCCGCACCGTGCGGTCGTTGCTGCCGCTGGCCAGCGTCTTACCGTCCGGGCTGAACGCCACCGAAGTGACGGCGTCGGTGTGGCCGGTCAGGGGTTGTCCCAACGGCCTCGGCTGAGCAGGATCGGTGATATTCCACAACCGCACGGTACCGTCGATGCTGCCGCTGGCCAGCGTCTTACCGTCCGGGCTGAACGCCACCGATTTGACGGTGTCGGTGTGGCCGGTCAGGGGTTGTCCCCAGTCTGTGGGGTGCGCGGGGTCCGTGACATTCCACAGGCGCACCGTGTGGTCGTTGCTGCCGCTGGCCAGCGTCTTGCCATCATGGCTGAACGCCACCGAACTGAGGCCGTCGGTGTGGCCGGTCAGGGGTTGCCCCAACTCCGTGGGGTGCTCGGGGTCGTCAACATTCCACAGCCGTATCGTACGTTTGCTGCTGCCGCTGGCCAGCGTCTTACCGTCCGGGCTGAACGCCACCGACCAAACGTAGGTGGAGTGGTGGCCCTCCCATTTACTCAGCAATGTCGGCTGGGCGGAGTCGGTGACGTCCCAAAGCTGCAGGATGCCGCCGCCGTTGCCGCCGGCCAGCGTCTTGCCATCAGGGCTGAACGCCACTGACCAGACTACGTCACCGATATCGGTCGGCAGTCCCCGGAACGCTGGCTGGTTCGGGTCGGTGACATTCCACAGTTCTACCCCACCGCCGTCGTCGCTGTGGGCCAGTGCCTGGCCGTTCGGGCTGAAGGCTAACGAGATAATGTTGCGGTCTTGGCTGTTGGTGTAGCGTCCCAGCGGGGTTGGCCGGGCGGGGTCGGTGATGCGCCACAGTTGCACCGTGTGGTCGTTGCTGCCGCTGGCCAGCGTCTTACCGTCCGGGCTGAACACCACCGAATTGATGCCATGGGTGTGGCCGGTCAGGAGTGTGGAGAGTGGAACGTTTTCAGCGCTGATCAAGCTCGTGTAAAGGTTCGGATCATTGTTGCGCTTGCGGTAGACAGTCAGCTTCAGTTGTGCCGCCAGCGATGGGTCGGTGCCCGAGACGTCACTGCCGCGAAGGCGATCGGCTTGGGCGTTGATCTGGTTGATGATCGCGTCATCGCGCGCAGCTTGTGCAGTGTTCAGTTGCCACACCGCGATGACACTGGCGATCAACGAGATCACGGTCAGAAAAGACAGCGCCGCAAGCGTTCTGCGTCGGCGTCGAGTGTCGCGGCGCTCGTTTCGGATAGACGCGGATAGAAATGCCGCGGCCGTGGGGGGCAGGTCATGCTGTTGGGGCTGGGAAGACATCCAGTCGCGCGCGGCTTGCAGGCGAGTTCCGCGGTACAGCGCACCTGCGTCCCGCTTGTCGTGATTCCATTGCGCGGCGGCTTCATTGAGCTGCTGTCGGATCAGATTGCCGGGTCGGTCGTCGTCGATCCACGAGCACAAGGTCGGCCACGCCCGCAACAGCGCCTCGTGGGTGATCTGGACTGTGTCCTGTCCCTGGGTAATCAGGCGAGCGCGGGTGAACTCATCCAGCACTCGCGACATCGTCTGCTGCTCAACGCCGCCCGAAAGAAGGTCCTTATGTGCCACGCGGCGCCGTGTGTCCTCGGTACCTTCACCGATCTTGACCAACTGGAGAAACAACATCCGGGCAACCTGCTGTTCCGCGTGATTCAGCGAAGTAAGGGCCCGTTCTGCGGTGGTGGCCACGGCGTTCTGGATGCCGCCAGTGAGCCGGTAGCCCTCCACGGTCAAAGTGTTGCCGTGCCGCTCCCGCCAGGCAGCCCGCAAGGCATACGCCAGCAGGGGGAGACGACCGGTTTCATACCCCTCGGCCGCAGTCGCGCCGAGTTCCTGTAACAACACTTCAACCAATGCCGGATCGACACGCAACCCGGCACGCTCCGCAGGGTTCAGGATCGCCGCACGCAGTTCCTCGGGTGACATCGGGCCCAGAATTACCTGGCCACCCTGCAATGCCGTGCGTAGCTGAAGGTATTCCGTGCAATGCGGGTAGAAGTCCGCCCGCAATCCATATGCTGCCACGGCTACCGGCTCCTGCCCGCATGGACTGTTGCTGGTCAGCCGTGAGATCATGTCCAGGAAAATGTGCGGTTGCCGCTCGTCGGTGCACATCGTGAACAGCTCTTCCATCTGATCCACGATCACTACCAGTCGCATGTCGGCGGCACCAGCCTGTTTCATCCGCATTCGCAGCAGCGCACGCACCCGCTCCACACACTGATCCGGGGCCTTTGTGATCTCAGCGGCTACCTCGGCGGGATCAGCATTCGTCAGCGCGGCGATCTGACTTCCCAGTGCCGTGACCGGCCATGCGGTCGGCGTCAGTAGCAGACCCGGCCAATGCTGCGAGCCTGTGAGCGCGCCCTTGACCAGCCTGTGGATCAAACCGGCCTGTAACAACGAAGACTTCCCCGCTCCTGACGGCGCGACCACGACTAGCGGATCACCGCCGTCACGCGCGCGAGAATCGAGGCGCTCAATCAATTGAGCAATCAGTTGATCTCTGCCAAAGAACCACTCGGCGTCCTCCGCGCGAAACGCCGCCAAACCCGTGGGATACGGACAGACCTCGGTTGTCGCAGTCGATTCGACACGGCGAGTACCGTGCTCATAATGCACATGGTGCTCGAGGTACAGATTCTTGGCGGCCTGATAGATCCGAGCTTCGCCGGAAGCCTGCGCGTGGACGTGGATCGTGTGCTCATCTTCAGGTTGCATGCCGGTCACCGTTCGCTGATGTGCTGGTGGCCGAGCGCCTGGTACGCCCTGCCGTGATCGGAGACCTCGCACGCATCTCCACCTGCTCTATCGCTTGTCGAGGGCCTTCGACCGCGCCAGTCACCGACTGTGGCACCACGCGCCTCAGATCGTCCGCCATGCTCGGGTTACTAGCTAGCAGGCTCAGAAGACTGAATCGCCACGCCGCCAACAGATTCTCTTCGACCTGGTCATCGCTGGCATCACGGGCCACAATCAGTTGCTCGTGGGCCTTGGTCATCTCAGCCTCGACCGTCTCGGCCCGATCGGGATACACCCGCCGCCGCAGTTTCACGATTACCTTTGTGGTCTGTTCCCACGCCGTCGGCGTCTCGACCCACTTGCTTGCCAGCGTTGAGGCTAATGCCGCCGGTCCCGGATCCACCCGTTCCCCTTGATCCGCAAGTCACTGAGCGTCCATCGATCACTACCGTAACGAATATCTTGACTTATGTGGTTTTGATGACAAAAATCCGCTGATTGCCTACCAAATTCGGACTTACCGGAAATCCCGTCAAAGCATGCCCGCTGACAGACTGCTGTCCCGGGTGTTACCAACACCGGGGCGGAGAAGGCCAGCGAGTCGAGGATCTATAGCGGCTACGGCTGGAGGATGAGGGGACGTAGGGCCTAGACATCGCCATTCCCGAAGTCGCGGACCGGCCCGGCGGACGGCTGTCGCGCTCGGAGCGGACCCTCTGCCGGCCCGCCGCGTCCGGGTCAGCCCACGTATCGTCAAACGCGCGATCTCCAAACACCGCGCCAAAGGCCAGGTCGACCGGACCAACCACCGGGCGGCCATCGCCATCGATGTCCTCACTGGCCCTGACTCGACAACCGCCCAAAGCCCTTAACTAACCGGCATTGGGGTTAGCCTGGGAACTGGGTTCGCTTCGAGAGCGACAAAGTCTGACGCTGAGCCGCTGAGCGGTTCCGGCCCTGGATCGAGCCTCTCAGACGCCAGAGAGGGCCGAACTGACCTCGGCGAATGTCTCCCCGATGAGGCGTGTCATTGGGGCTTGCCAGGGGCTTGTAGGCTCGATCACGGCCAATACGCGGTCAAATACGGAGATCGAACGAAGAAACCCCAGGTCAGAGCTTGATCGAGACGGGACTGTAAAACCGTCGGCTCAGCCTACGCAAGTTCGAACCTTGCACCTGCCACACACAGTTAGCGCAGCTCAGAGGCCCTTCGGGGCCTCTTCTGCGTTTCAGGGACATGCAGCTGTAGGCGGCTCTGAGCGGCCGTTTGTCGGTGGTCGCGCAATATCCACGCAATGATCTTGGAGCTGTTTCCGTAGCTTGGACCAAGGGTTTCAGGGGATCGAGTGTCCCTGAAACGCGAACGGGCCCCGGAGATCATTGGGCATGTGCCAACCTGAAACCGCAGTTCAGGGGGCTTGCCTGATCGTGGTTGGGCGTACTCGGGCTGGTGATGCCCGGGAATCATGACGAGTGA
>NZ_JBFAIM010000013.1:0-244894 GCF_040654715.1 Nonomuraea sp. NPDC050643
CCCCGCGGGCCGCCCCGGCCCCCCTAAGGGCGGGGCGCGGGCCCCCCCCGCACGGGGCCGCCGGCCAACCCCTCGGGCCCCCCCCGCCCCGCCCCTATCCCGTGAGCGTGATCGCCCGGGCTGGGCAGATCCGCGCGGCGTCGCGGACGTCCTCGTGCAGCCGGAGGTCCGGGCTGTCGCGGAGGAGCACGGCGATGCCGTCGGTGTCGCGCTGGTCGAACACCTCGGGGGCGATGAGCACGCACTGCCCCGAGCCGGCGCAGGCGTCCTGGTCGACGGTGACCTTCATGGGCTTGCTCCTTCCGGGTTCTACCAGGTGACGGGCAGGTCGCGGACGCCGTAGAAGACCGCGTCGGGCTTGAACGTCAGCTCCTCCAGCGGTACGGCCGGCGCCAGCGTCGGGACGCGCCGGAAGAGGGTGCCGAAGACGACCTGAAGCTCCACCCGGGCCAGCGACTGGCCCAGGCACTGGTGGGCGCCGTAGCCGAAGGCGACGTGGTGGCGGGCCCTGCGGCGGACGTCGAGGGTGCCGGGGTCGGGGAAGGCGGCGGGGTCGCGGTTGGCGGTGCTCTTCACCGCGATGATGCCCTCGCCCTTGCGGATGAGCCGCCCGCCGATCGCGAGGTCCTCGCGCGCCACGCGGCGGGCCTCGGTGTGGGTGATGGACAGGTAGCGCAGGAGCTCTTCGACGGCGCCGGCCACGAGGGCGGGATCGCCGGTGTCGCGGATCGCGCTCAGTTGCTCCGGGTGGGCCAGCAGCGCGGCCGTGCCCAGCGCGATCATGTTCGCGGTGGTGTCGTGCCCGGCCACCAGCAGGAGCTGGCCCATCGTGGCGATCTCGCGCCGGGTCATCTCGCCGGTGCGGTAGTGCTCGACGGCCAGCCTGCTGAGCACGTCGTCGCCCGGCTCGGCGTTCCTCTTCTCCACCAGCCTCTCCAGGTACGCCTCCAGCTCCCGGCTGGCGGCCATGGCCTGGGCCGGGTCGCCCTGGTCCATGACGAGCTCGCCGGCCACGCGCTGGAAGAAGGCGCGGTCGGCGTACGGCACGCCCAGCAGCTCGCAGATCACCAGCGAGGGCACCGGGAGCGCGAACGCCTCCACCAGGTCGGCCGGGTTCGGGCCGGCGAGCAGGTCGTCGATGAGGCCGTCGACGAGCTCCTGGATCGTGGGCCGTAGCGCCTCCATCTTCTTGATCATGAAGTCGGCGGTCAGCCGGCGCCGGTGGGTGGTGTGCTCGGGGGCGTCCATCTGCATCAGCGTCTTCATCTGCGCGTCGCGCGCCTTGCTGACCGCGTTGGTGTGCGGGAAGCCCGGCTCGGTGACGTCGACGCCGGCCCGCCGATCGCGCAGCAGCTCGCGTACGTCGGCGTAGCGGGTGACCAGCCAGGCGGTGCCGCCGTCCCAGAGCCGCACGCGCGAGACGGGCTCCTGCTCGCGGCGGCGGCTCAGCTCGGGCGGCGGGTCGAACGGGCATCGCGCCGCACGTGCCATCGGGAACGTCGCCTCTGGTGACAGCGCGTCGGTCATGACGTCTCCTTCACGTGGTCGGCTGTGCGGTCGGCGCGGTGGTCGGCGGGGTGGTCGGCGCGGTCCGCCGCGCGGGCGGTGAGGGCGCCGATCGCGCAGATGAGCGCGAATCCGAACAGCATGTACCGGGCCGAATCGAGCATCGAGGCCCCGCCCAGGTTGACCAGGACGCCGGCGACCGCCGTGCCGAACGCGATCGACAGGCTCGTCACCGTGGCGATGGCCGCGGCCGCCCGCCCTCCTTCCTCCGGGTCCCGGGTGCTGGACATGACGGCCACGGCCAGGTGCGGATAGGCCAGCCCGACCCCCGCGCCGGCGACGATCAGCACCGGCACCCAGACCAGCACCAGCCAGCCGGGCGCGTCCTCGCGCTGCAGCAGCCCCTGCGCGAGGAACCCGGCCGCCAGCAGCAGCGGCCCCGCGACACGCAGCCGCCGGATCGTCCCCTCCTTGATCACCGAGGAGCTGATGAGCTGGGTCCCCGACCAGCCCAGCGAGATGGCCGCCCCGAAGAACCCGGCCGCGACCGGCGGCAGCCCGCCCAGCCGCTGGCCGAACAGCGGCACGAACGACTCCACCGCCACGCCGAAGGCCAGCAGCGCCAGCGTCAGGTACACCCACTTCAACGGCGACCCCGCCTGGTACGTCGTACGCGGGAAGACCCGCACCTCGCTCCGCCGCTCGTGGGCGACGAACGCGGCCACCAGCAGGAGCGCCACCACGACGCCCGCCGCCATGGGCAGGGGGCCGGGCAGCACCCCCGCCAGGCTGACCGCCGCGGTGGCGGCCGTGACCAGCAGCAGCGACACGACGGGCACCGGTGCCCGGACACCGCCGCGTTCCCCGCGCGGCAGCACCCGGGGCACCAGCAGGGCGCACACGGCCGCGATCACCGCCATCAGCACGAACGCCGGCCGCCAGCCGCCGAACTGGGCGAACACCCCGCCCAGCGCCGGGCCGGCGAAGTTGCCGACGCCGTACATCGCCGACATCAGCGCGTTGCCGCGTGTCCAGAGCCGCTGCGGCAGCGCCGACCGTACGGCGGCGAACCCCAGCCCGGACAGCAGCCCAGCCCCGAGACCCTGCAGCCCGCGCCCGGCCAGCAGCATCGCCATCACGGGGCTCACCGCGCAGGCCAGCGACCCCACCAGGAACACGCCGAAGCCGGCGAGGTAGGCGCCGACGCCGCCCCAGCGGGCCAGGACCCGGCTGACGAGCATCGTCGCGATGACCATGGCGACGAGGTAGACGGTCATGTTCCACGCGTAGAAGCCGGCGCCGCCGATGTCGGCCACCACGGTCGGCAGCAGGCTGGCGGCCAGATAGATGTTGACCGCGCCCACCAACACCCCGACGGCGAGCACGATCGCCGCCCCGGCGTGCTCGGGTCCGAGCAGTTCGCGCCAGGAGGGCGGGGCGGAAGGAACGGAGGCGACGTTCACGCCGCCCGCCCCGGCCACTCGCCGGAAGGGGTACGGCTCACGGAGCCGCCCGGCCGGTGGCGCGAGCGTTGGTCACAGGTCTCGATGGCGGGCTCAGGACAGAGCCGGCCGTCGTCACGAACAGTCATGACGTCAAGCCTGTCCTTGAACAGGTTCCGGAGACTTCGGCCTGCTGCCGCACCTCCTGCCAGAGGGCGGCGGGCGCGAAGTCTCAAGCCGCGGAGCAGGCCGCCGGCCGGGAGTCAGCTCTTCGACGAGGAGCCTTTGCCCTCGCGCAGCAGCTCCAGCATCCCGTGCAGGTGGGCCACCGCGGACTCGATGTCGTCGTACTTCTGCTGCGCCGCCCGCGACTCGGCGGACAGGACGCCGCACAGGTGCACCCTCTCGAAGTCCCCGTACGGGAACTTGTAGTGGCCCTTGTTCTCCTCGTCCTGCTCGTCGTCGATGCCGAGGTACCACTTGCCGTACTCGCGCATGCCGTGCTCTTCGATGAACTCGTTCTCCTGCTGGGCCGTCGGCTGGTGCTCGCTCCAGCCGTCACGGTCGTCCAGGACGACCCGCTCGTCTTTGGCCAGGCGCTTGGCGTGGTCGAACGCACGCGCGTTCAGTTTCACGGTCATGCCCGGCCCCTACCCCCGGGACGCACGCGAATTCCGCGCGTGCGGGCGGGGGCGCCAGGGCTCCCCGCCGGCGGCCGCGTTCGCCGCGGGGGCCGGCGGGGAGCCCGAGCCCGCTAGTCCCGGGTGGCGGACGACGCCGAGGAGGAGTACGCGGCGACCTGGCGGCTCGCCTCGGGCAGGCTGCCCAGCTTGTTGACCTCGTTCGTCAGCCCTTCGAGCACGGCGCGCAACTGGACCTGGGTGACCTCCGCGAAGGTACGCAGGTAGGCGATGCGGCGCTCCAGCTCCTCGGCCTCGGCCGAATGGACCTGTCCGCTCGAGCGGTAGACGCTGACCGCCTGGCTGGCGGCCTCCTCCGCCTGCTGCTGCGCCTCCTGGAGGAGCTGCTCGTACTGCTGGCGCGCCTGGGCCACCAGCCGGCGGGCGTAGTCCTCGGCCTCGGCGATCTGGGCGTCCGCGGTCTGCTGGGCGCGGGACAGGAGGTTGACCGCGTCGACGTTGAGCCTGGCCCGCTGCGCGCCCGGGCTCGCGACGTCGGTGCCGTGGTCCTTGTACCAGTTCTTGAGCCGCTCGACCTCCGCGCGCAGGTCGGCCTTCTCCATGTCACCGGCCGCCATGTCCTCGGCCAGGCGGTACAGGAAGGTGCGCACCTCGTCCTCGCTGAAGCCGCGGTGCCCGAGCTTGGTACGTGAGAAGTCCTTGTTCCGTATCCGATCCGGTGTAAGTCGCTGGCGGTCGTTCGATGGGCGATGAGCCCACGGCGTCTCCGTCATTGCTCCCTACCTCCAGCACTGGTGAACTCGTCGAAGCGGATTTGGCCGGGCGGCACGCCGGCGTCCAGGAGCCGGGAGACCGAGCTCTGGACCATCTCTTCGGAGCCGCACACGAAGACGTCCTGCCCGTGCCACGCCTTCAGCGCGACGTCCACCGCGTAGCCGTGCTCCCCGCTGTAGAAGTTGTCGTGGGACACGACGGGGACCACGTTCAGCCACGGGTTCTCGGCGTCCATCTTGGACAGGGTCTCGATCTCGTACAGCTCCCGGGAGGTCCGGGCGCCCACGAAGAGGCGGACGTTGCAGCGCGGCCCCTCGTAGGCCACCTGCTCCACGATCGCCTTGAGCGGAGCCAGGCCCGTGCCGCCGGCGACCAGGAGGAGTTCCCTGGGCCGGCTCGTGTCGAGCGTCAGTTTGTCGCCCACCGGTGCGCCGATCTTCAGGATGTCGCCACGCTGCGTACCGTGCACCAGGGCCGTGCTGACCGTGCCGCCGTCGACCACGCGTACGTGGAAGTCGACGGTGTTGTCGCGGCGCGGCGCGTTGGCGAAGGAGTAGAAACGCCACATCCTCGGCCGCAGCGGGACCGAGACCGACGCGGACTGTCCCGCGCGGAAGGGGTAGGGGTAGTTCAGGCGGGCGCGGATGACCGCGATGCCGGGAGCGCGTACCTCGTGGAGGATGATCTCGCCCTCCCACCAGGGCGGCGACGTGGCCGACGCCTCTTCTGCCGCCTCGGTCATCACCTTGGCGACCAGGCCGTACGCCGCCGTCCAGTCGCGCGCCAGGGCGGGTGTCCAGCGATCGCCGAGGAAGTGCTCCAGGGTGGCGAGCAGCGCCTGCCCGACGGCGGGATAGTGCTGGGCGACCACGGAGAACTTGCGGTGGTCGCGGCCGAGTTGCTGGAGGAACGGGACCACGTCCTCCACCCGGTCGACGTTGCTGACGACGTGCCCCAGCGCGTTGACGAGCCGGTCTCGCTGGGTGGCCATGGAGACCGGGAACATGCCGCGCGTCTCCGGGTACATCAGGAATAAGGCGGAGTAGAAGAACAGCGGCACCTGGTCGCCCGACTGGGCCACCAGGTGCCAACTGCTCTTCAGAGCTTGCGTGTCCACTTACCCGGCTGCCTCTGCGGGCTGTTCGACGATGGCGTCGCGCACCTGGCCCAGGACCGTGACGACGTGCTCGACGACGTCCTCGTCGGCGCCGTGCTCCCGGAGCACCGCGACGAGCGCGCCGCCGACCTTCTCGTAGTGCTCCCCGGTGATGCCCATGCCCCTGTGCGCGTCGGCCAGGTCGCGGCCTTCGTACACCTCCGGGCCACCCAGGACGGAGCACAGCAGCATGACCATGTGCCGCTTGAGCCTCGCCAGGTCGACACCGTCGAAATACGGCTTGAGGTCGGGATCGTCCAGCGCGACCACGTAGAACTGGTCGACCACTTCGCGGACGGTTGGGGCGCCGACTTTCTCATAGTACGAAGCCATTGGGACTACAAAACCTCCTAAATCAGGACATGGGTGTTTACAGGGAGTAAATGCGCCTGTTCGCGCTGTTGCGACGCCTTTCCTGCTGGACGGGTCATCAGCCGGTCGCCCAGGCGCTCTCCACAGGGAAGGTCACGCCCTCGAGATAGGTCTTCGCCATGCGGCTCATCGACCAGGCTGCGCACGGACATCTCATCTACCTGCGCCGTTACCGATTTCCGCCACCACAGCCGACGCTGCGCGCGATCTGAGCGCCATTCATGCCCCCATAGAGCGGATCCTGTGCAGGCCATATACCTGTACTGGCCCTTAACCCATCAGGCTTTCCGAGCACGCGAACATGTCTCAGGAACACTAGGGGGTGATCACATCGCCCGCAACCCATACCAGACCGACAATGCCGCGTTTTTCGGGCGGCCATTCCCGCCTTTAGTGGCCATTCCACGCGGAACAACCGATATCTCCACCAGACCGGCGCTTTGCCGGGTAAGATCATGGATTCGGCGCTGAACTGGGAGGACAACTCGTAGGCCACGTCTTCGCCCCCGGGGCAGACCGTCATCGACCGGCGAAGGCCGCCCACGCCGGGCGGCGGAGACCGTCGCCCTGACCACGCTCCGGGGCTGAGGCCGGGACGCCCCTGACCACCCGTGCTCCTCAGCCGAGGAGGATGTTGCGCAGGGTTCGGGTCAGGTGGTGGACGAGGACCTCGGAGGTCATCTCCGACAGTGGCCCGGACTTGATGACGTAGCGGCTGAAGGTGACCCCGATGAGGTGCGCGCCCAGCAGGTCGATGCGCTCTTCGGCGTCGGGTCCGGTGATGAGGGCGCGGTAGGACTCGATGCTGCGCTGCCGCATCGCGAGGTAGAGGTTGGTGGCGGCGTGTTCGTCGGAGGCGGCGCCGCGGATGAGCGCGATGAACGGGTCGTTGCCGTCGGCGTGCTCCATGCGGTCGACGAACGTCTGCGCGATCCGCTCGGGCAGCGTCTCCGGGCTGCCGGGCATCAGGTCCCGCAGGTCGCGGCCCTCCGGCATCGCGGCGATGAACAGCTGCTCCTTCGACGAGAAGTGCCGCATGACCAGGCCGTGGGTGACGCCGGCCCGCTGCGCGATCTCGCGGATGGTGGCGCGGGCGTAGCCGCGCTCGGCGAACGCGGCGCGGGCCGCGTCGAGGATGGCGGCGCGGCTCGCCTCGGGATCGCGCCTGCGCCTCTTGGTCGTGGGTTCGCTGCTCACGCGCCAAGCGTACAGGTGGTCATTAGCGGTGGCGCCGCCAAGCGATCGACGGCCACTGAAGACTCACCAGTTCCGGTAGTACCGGTAGATCAGCGAGTCGTTGTACGGGGTGTCGTCCCACCAGTGCCGCATGCGTGGCCCCTGACCCCACTTCGACACGATCATGGTGGTGGACTCCACCTCGATGCCGGAGTGGTCGTCGTTGACCCACCGCCATCGCATGTTCGGGCGCAGGCCCACCCCGAAGGTCCACTCCAGGAAGCTGCCGTCCAGCCAGTACGCGTGGTGGTTCGGCCGGTTCATCCACACGTTGCCGAACGGCGAGGTGGAGTACCAGGCGTACGCGTGGCAGTTGTACTTGCGGGTCGAGTCGGTCTCCCGCGTCGCGCCCGGGTGGGCGGCGGCGACCAGGGCGTTGTAGTGCAGGATCGTGCCCGGGCTCAGCTCGATGTCCCTGACCTCGACGGTGACCGGCGTGCCCTTGGGGGTGTAGACGGTGCCCAGGTGGTCGAGGGTCGTGGCGGGGGTCCGCACCCGGTGGGTCCTGCCGGGTTCGGCGAAATGGCGCTCGACCGCCCGTACGACGGCTTCCGCCTCCGCCGTGGTGGACGCGGTGGCCTCGCGCAGGAGCCGCAGATGGTCCCAGGTCCAGCCCTCGCGGGTGGCCAGCGCGCGGCCCAGCAGCGTCGCGGTGGGCTCCAGCCCGGCCGGGCCGTAGGCGGGCTCGGTGCTCTTGGTCACGTACGTCCGGTGCGCGGTCCGCAGCGCCGACTCCGTCTCGTCGGCCGAGAGCGTGGCGAGCGCCTGGGGCTGGGCCAGCAGGGTCTCCACCGCCCACGCCGCCAGCACATGGGAGCCCTTGGCCAGGGCGTCGCCGTCCTTCGGCGGGCGGGCGTCCAGCGCCGCGTACCTGGACAGCAGCGCGGGACCGGCATCGGGGCGGCGCAGCAGTTCGGCGAGCCCGTTGAACCGGGCCGCCACCGCCTCGACCCCCTGCTGGACGCTGCTGAACCACAGGGCCTCGTGCAGCAGCGGATAATCCAGCACGGTCGAGACGAGGTCGTCGGTGGACATGGAGGCGGCCATGCCGTCGGGGAACTGGAGGGCCCGGATCCTTTCCGCGTGGGTTTTCATGGCCGCCCATTCCTTCGTCCCTGGACGGACCGGGAAAGCATAGGGATCGCGCACCGCGAAGGCCGGCGTGGAGACCAGCACGGGCGTCAGCGCCGCGGCCGCGAGAAATGCGCGCCTGGTGACAGCCATTTTCTTTCAGCCCCTTTCGAATTCGCGTGCGCACAGCGTCCAGCAGGAAAGATCGACCGTCCAGAGTAAGGGCGTTACTCACCGGGAGCCGCCGGATCGCGGCCGAATACTCAGCCGGGCGGCGCGAATTCCAGGGACCACATGAAAAGGGCGCGGAAATCAAGGAGGACCGACTGCTCTACCCGCCTCCGGGCGGCCTTCATAGCCTGCGAGGCGAAAGCGAAAGGCAGGCTACGTCAAAGGAGGTAAGGAAATGGTGAGACGTCTCAAAGGCGCCGTCATGGCGCTGGCCACGGGGGCCGCGCTCGTGGCGCTGCCCGGCGTACCGGCCGACGCGGCGATCGTGCGTACGGTCTGCGCCTGGAACGTCCCGGCCGGCTGGGTCAAGACCGACGACACCTGGGACCCGACGCGCTGCGGAAACCCGACCTCCATCGTCTACAACGTGTGGACCATCGAGTCCTATTACGACAAGCCCATCGGCTGGAACATGACGGTCTGCGCCGGCTGGCAGCCCGTCGGATGGGCGGTGACCAATACCCGCTGGGACCCGACGCGTTGCGGGCACCCCACGTCGATCGTCAGCAATATGTGGACCATTCAGCGTTACTTCTGACCCGAACGTGACGCCATCCCCGCCCCGGTCCCGGGGCGGGGTTCTTCGCATGGGAGCAGCGGAGCCTTGGATCAGTCCGACCGGTCGAGCCTTTAACTCAGGGCAGTCGCGTTCATCTGGCCGGCACCCGCCGGGTGTGGATCAATGTTCCCGTGATCCGGCGGGAGATGACGACGTACTCAGGGAATGTGTGGCCTTTTCTGGGCCGGGAGCCGGAGCTGCGGGCGATTCTCGCGGCGCGCGACGATCGTGGCGGCGGCGTGGTCCTGGCCGGGGCGGGCGGGGTGGGCAGGAGCAGGCTGGCGCGCGAGGCGCTGGGCCGGCTCGGCCCGGCGCGCGAGTGCTGGGTGGCGGCGACCCGGGCGGGGGCGGCCATCGAGTTCGGGGCGTTCGTCCATCTGCTTCCCGACGACGCCGGGCCCGACCGGCTGGAGGTCATGCGGCGGCTCGCCCGCCGCTTCCAGGAGATGCCCGGAGCCGTCCTCGTCGTGGACGACGCGCATCTGCTGGACCCGGCCTCCGCCGCGTTCGTCCACCATGTCGCCACCCGTGAGCTGGCCTTCCTGGTCGTCACCCGCCGGACGGGCGAGCCGGTGTGCGACGCGATCGCCGCGCTGACGAAGGAATGCCTCCTCGCCCGGATCGACCTCGCGCCGCTCGGACCCGCCGTCGTGACCGAACTGCTGGACGTGCACTTCGGCCACTGGCTCGACGCCGTCAGCCGGCGCGAGCTCGCCCGGCTCAGTGGCGGCCACCCCCTGATGCTGCGGGAGCTGCTGCACGCGCTCCAGGAGTCCGGCACGCTGCGGCGGGTGGGCGGCGTCTGGCGGTGGGACGGCGTCCTGACGGTGACGCGGCGGCTCTCCGAGACGCTGGACGAGCAGTTCCCCGATGCCGGGGAGCGCGTTCGCGCGGTGCTGGAGACGGTCGCCTGCGCCGAGCCGGTGCCCGTCGCGGTGCTGGACCGCGTCGTCGATGACGCGGACGCGCCGGCCGCCGCCGAGCAGCGCGGCCTCGTGACCGTGGAGACGTCCGCCGGCGGCAGGCGGGTGGCGCGGATCGCCCACCCGCTGCACGGCGAGGTGATCAGGGTGACGCTCTCGGCCGCACGGGCGCGGACGTTGTGGACGCGGCTGTCCGGCGTCATCGAACCGGGCGAACCCGGCAGGACGTGGCCGCTGGACGCCGAGGTGCCCATCGAGCCGGACCGCCTGCTACGGGCCGCCCGTACGGCGCTGGCCCGCCACGACCTCGGCACGGCCGAGCGGTTCGCGCGGGCGCGGGGTGCGGCGGCCGATCTCCTGCTCGCCGAGATCCTCACCCGGCAGGGCCGTTACGAGGACGCGGCGGACGTGCTCGCGCGCTGCCCCGGGTCGGCGCGGCGGGCGATCGTCTGGGCGGTGGTGTCGTACTGGGGGCGCTCCGACGTCGCGGCGGCCGACCGCGCGCTCGCGGAGGCGACCGGGCGGGCCGAGGAGGCCGAGGTGGTCCGCTGCTGGATGCTGCTGCTGGAGGGCCGCGTCGAGGAGGCCGACAAGACGGCGAAGGCCGTGCTGCGCGGGCCCGGCTGTCCGCGTGCCTGCCTGGTCTGGGCGGCGGCCTGTGTGATCGCGGCGGCCGGGCTGCGCGGGCGGCTCGGCGAGGCGGCGCAGACCTACGCGTCCTTCCACGGCACGCCCGCCCGGTTCGCGTACTGCCTGGCGCTGCTGGTGAACGGGCAGCCGTGCGACGCGCGCCCGCTGATCGGCCAGGGGGACGAGGGCCCGCCGGCCGTGGTCGGGCTGTGGACGGCCTGTCGTGGCGCGGTCGCCAGGGCCCAGGGGGAGCCGGAGACGGCGATCCGGGCGCTACGTGAGGCCGTGGCCCTCCTGGACGGCCACGACCCCGGCCACCTGAGCCCGCTCTGCCAGGCCGAACTCACGGCCACGACGGCACTGACCGGCACCGCGACCCTGACGGCCACGACAACCCCGACAGCACTGTCACCAGCCGGCGCAACGGCGGCGGGTGGTGTGGCGGCGGCGGGCGGTGTGGCCGGTTGTGTGGTGGCGGGTGGTGGTGTCCAGGTTGTCGGGGGTTCTGTCAGGCCGCTCTTCCGGCCGTGGGTGGAGCTCGGCCGCGCGTGGTGCGTGGCCGCCGGAGGCGACACCCGTGGCGCCGCCGAACGCGCCAGGCGGGCCGCGGACCTGGCCCGCCACGCCGGGCAGCCCGCCGTCGAGGCGACGGCCCTGTACGACGCCGCCCGCCTGGGCCAAGCCCGCGCCGTACGGGCCCGCCTGTCCGTCCTGGCCGCCGAACTACGCACCCCGGCCACGTCGGCCATGACCGAGGCGGCCAACGGCCTGGCCAGGTGCGACCCCGGAGCACTGGAGCGGGCCGCGGCGGCGTTCGCGCGGCTGGGCCTGTGGTTGCACGCCGCCGAAGCCCAGTCAGCCGCCGCCAGGTCGCACCGGCACACGGGACGGCACGCCCACGCCAACCGTTCGCACGAGAAGGCCGCCCTGCTCCGCGCCCGTTGCCCCGGCGCCCTGACCCCGCTGCTGGACGCCGCCTCCCCCGTGGACGTCCTGACCCGGCGGGAGCGGGAGGTCGTCCTGCTGGCCGCGGCCGGTCACCGCAGCAGGGAGATCGCCGCCCGCCTCGCGCTGTCCGTCCGCACGGTGGACAACTACCTCTCCCGCGCCTACACCAAGCTCGGCGTCTCCGGCCGGGCGGCGCTCGCCGATCTGCTCGCCCGATAACCACAAGCGGCCCCACGCGGAATGGCATAGGCTTTTCTTGATCCAGACTGCTGACCGCGGGAGATGTGTTCATGCCGTCAGGAGCACGTGGTGATGCCGTCGCCGGCCCGTTGAGCGCGCTGTTGCGATCGTGGCGCGAGCGAGCGCTGCTGACCCAGGAGGAGCTGGCGGAGCGGGCGGGGCTCAACGTACGCACCGTCCGCCGGCTGGAGTCGGGCGAGCTGCGGCGCCCTCGTGGCACGTCGATCCGGCTGCTGGCCCAGGCGCTGGAGCTGGACGACGCGGAGCTGTCTCTCCTGACCCGTGCCGGCAGCGCGCCCCCTCCCGGCGCCCGCCCGGCGCGTCCGGTGCCCCGGCAGTTGCCCGCCGACGTGGCGGCGTTCGTCGGCCGCGCGCGGGAGCTGGCCCTGCTCGGCGACGCGGCGACCGTGGTGATCACCGCGTTCGACGGCATGGCCGGGGTCGGCAAGACCGCGCTGGCCGTGCACGCCGCGCACCGGCTGGCCCCCCGTTTCCCCGACGGCGACCTCTTCGTGGACCTGCACGGCTACACGCAGGGCATGGCGCCGTCCGACCCGAGCGACACGCTCGCCCGGGTGCTGGGTCTGCTGGGCGTGCCCGGCGAGTCGATCCCGCAGCACGCCGACGACCGGGCCGCCCTCTACCGCAGCGTGCTGGCCGGTCGCCGGATGCTGATCGTCCTGGACAACGCCGCCGACGAGGCGCAGGTGCGCCCGCTGCTGCCGGGCACGAGCGGTTGCCTGGTGCTGGTCACCAGCAGGCGGCGGCTGATCGGCCTCGACGACGCCCGTACGGTGTCGGTCGACGTCCTGCCCCTGGCCGACGCGATCGCCTTGTTCACCCAGACCGCCGGGGCGGAGCGGGTGGCCGGGGCGGCGCGCGACGAGCCGGCCGAGGTGGTACGGCGGTGCGGGCTGCTACCGCTGGCGATCCGGCTGGCCGCGGCCCGGCTGAAAGACCATCCGGCGTGGAGCGTGGGGCACCTGCTGGAGCGGCTGGAGGAGCACCGGCGGCGGCTGGGCGAACTGCAGGCCGGGCAGCGCAGCGTCACCGCCGCGCTCGACCTGTCGTACCGGGAGCTGGGTGAGGCGGAGCGGCGCGCGTACCGGCTGCTGGGGTTGCACGCCGGGGCGGACATCGCGCCCGACGCGGCCGCCGCGCTCCTCGACATCACCGCCGCGCGGGCCTCGGCCCTGCTGGATCAGCTGATGGAGGCGCACCTGCTGCAGGAGCCGGCGCCCGGCCGGTTCCGGCTCCACGACCTGATCCGTGCCCACGCCGCCGCCACCGCCGCCGGCGAGGAGCCCGAGGCCGACCGCCGCGCCGCGCTGACCCGCCTGCTCGACCACTACTGCCGGGCCGCGTCGGCGGCGATGGACGAGCTCTATCCCTACGAGGCGGACCTGCGGCCGTCGTTGGGCGGGGCACCGGCGCCCGCGATGACGGATGCCGCCGGGTGGCTGGAGGCGGAGCTGGCCAATCTGCTCGCCCTCGCCCAATACGCCGCCGAGCACGGCTTCCCCGCGCACGTCCAGCACCTGTCGGCCACGCTGCACCGGTGCCTGTTCACCCGTGGCCGGTACGCCGAGGCCGAGAGCCTCCACGTGCGGGCCCTGTCCGCCGCCGCGGACCGCACGGGCGAGATGGAGGCCTACATCGGGCTCGGCTGGATCCGCTACGTGCAGAGCCGCTACAAGGAGGCGATGGAGGACACCCTGACCGCCCTCGACCTCGCCCGCGCCGTCGGGCACCGCTCCGGCGAGCTGCGCGCGCTCAACGGGCTCGGCATGATCTGCTCGGTCCAGGGCGAGTTCGCGCGGGCCGCCGAATATCTGGCGCGGACGCTCGACATCGCCCGCGCGATCGGTCACCGCAGCGGTGAGCTGGACGCCCTGATCAGCTCCGGCAACATCCACCGGGTGATGGGCCAGTACGAACGGGCCGACGAGAACCTGGCGCGGGGTCTCGAGCTGGCCCGGACGATCGGGCACCGCACCGGCGAAGTACGCGCGCTCCTCGGCCTCGGCCACCTCCGTCTCGGCCGCGACGAGCACGAGCCCGCCACCGCCCGCTTCACCCAGGCCCTGAGCCTGGCCCAGGCCGCCGGGCACCGGCTCGGCGAGCTCGACAGCCTGCACGCGCTCGGCTCCCTGCACCGCCTCCACGGACGCTACGAGCAGGCCCGCGACTGCTACCAGCAGGTCCTCGACCTGGCGCGAGAGATCGGCAACCGCAACTGGCAGTTCGAGGCCATCCACGGGATGGGCCGCCTGTGGCACGACTCCGGCGACTACGAGCAGGCGCTCGACAGCCACCACGAGGCCCTGACCCTGGCCTCCGAGCTGGGCCAGCCGGGCGACCAGACTCGCGCCCACGACGGCCTCGCCCACGCCCACGCCGCGCTCGGCCGGCACGAGCGGGCCCGCCACCACTGGACCCAGGCCCTGACCATCCTGGCCTCGCTCGGCACCGACCACACCGACGAACGCGGGGTGGACGTCGAGAATATCCGCGCCCACCTGGGCACATGACCTGGATGGAACCGAACGCAGGCCCTGCGGACGCCCCTCTCACCCCGGCGGAGGAGACGGCCGTACGAGAGCTGCTCGACGCCGACCACCAGCGGACGTCGGCCCGCATCGCCATGCTGAGCAGCGATCGCGACGAGATCGTGCGGTCGTCGGCACTGACGGCCTCCGACGACGAGCACGACCCCGAGGGAACATCCACCGCCTTCGAACGCGCCCACGTCCAGGCCCTCCTCGACCAGGCCATCGCGCACCTGGCCGACCTGGAGCTGGCCCGCGAGCGGCTGCGGGCGGGCGGTTACGGGGTCTGCGCGACATGCGGGCGGCGCATCCCGGCCGAGCGCCTCATGATCCTCCCGGCCGCCAGGACCTGCGTCGGATGCGCGCCAGGCCGCCGCTGACCGGCTGCGGCGGTGCTCAGCCGCCCGGCTGAACCAGGCCGCTCTCGTAGGCCAGGATGACGAGCTGGACGCGGTCGCGTACCGCCAGCTTGGCGATGGCCCTGGTGATGTGGGTCTTGGCGGTGAGCGGGCTGATGGTGAGGCGTTCGGCGATCTCGTCGTTGGACAGGCCGAGCGCGACCAGGCGGACCACCTCCCGTTCCCTGCCGGTGAGGACCTCCAGCCACTGCCGGGCGACGAGGGCGGGCCCCCGCACGTGGGCGAAGCGTTCCACCACCCGGCGGGTGGCGCTCGGGGAGAGCAGCGCTTCGCCGGCCGCGACGGTGGCGACCGCCCGGCGCAGGTCGCCCGGCTCGATCTCCTTGGTGAGGAAGCCGCTGGCGCCGGCGCGCAGGGCGTCGAAGAGGTGCTCGTCGGTGTCGAACGTGGTCAGGATGATCACGCGGCAGCCGGGGACGGCGGGGTCGGAGACGATGCGGCGGGTGGCGGTGATGCCGTCCATGCCCGGCATCCGGATGTCCATGAGGATCACGTCGGGGAGCGTGGCCGTGGCCAGCCGCACGGCCTCGTCGCCGGTGGCCGCCTCCCCCACGATGACGACCTCCCTGGTACGCGCCAGCAGCCCGCGGAAACCGGCGCGCACCAGGGCCTGGTCGTCGGCGAGGAGCACCTTGGTCGTCATACGGGTGAGCCTGCCACAGGGATCCGCGCCCGTACCGAGAAGCCTCCTGGCGCGGAACCCACGGCGAGCGTGCCCCCGAGCGCGCTCGCCCGTTCCCGCATCCCGGCCAGGCCGTGGCTCTCCACGATCTCCTCGCAGCCGCGCCCGTCGTCCTTGACCTCGACGGTCACGGCGGACGGTGCCCGCTCGATCGTCACCTCGGCCGTGGTGGCCCCCGCGTGTTTGAGGGTGTTGGTGAGCGCCTCCTGGACGATGCGGTAGACGGCCACCGCCGGTGCGGCGGGCAGGGACGCGGGGTCGCCGCGCTGGTCGAGGACGACGCGCAGCCCCGCGGCGCGGGCGTCCGCGATGAGCGTGTCCAGGGCGGCGAGGTCGGGCTGGGGGGCGGTGCCGTCGGAGGTGTCGCGCAGGACGCCGATGAGGGAGGTGAGGTCGGCCATCGCGCGGTTCCTGACGTCCTTGGCCACGCGCAGGGCCGCCGCAGCCTCGTCCGGGGCCTCTTCGAGGGTGTCGGCGGCGACGTTGAGCTGGACGCCGACGACCGCCAGGGTGTGCGCGACGATGTCGTGCACCTCACGGGCCGCGCGGAGCCGTTCCTCGGCGGCGCGGGCGCGGCCGTCGGTCTCGCGCAGCCGCTCACGCCATCGCAGTGCGGTGGCGTGGCAGAGGCCCGCGCCGATGAGGCTCGCCAGCAGCAGCCCCTCACCGGCGATGTGGACGAGGAAACGGTTCGCGTTCTCGGAGAGGACCGGCCAGAAGTCGACGGCGGCGTAGACGAGCTGGGCGGCGCCGATGAGCGCCACCCATCGGACGCGTGGGGTGCACGCGGCGCTGAAGTACGCGATCGACGCCGGCCAGATCCAGCCACCCTGGAAATGGCTGTTGAAGCGGTAGAGGAAGATCGCGCCGATCGACAGCAGCAGCACGATCAGCGGCCACCGGCGCCGGAACAGCAGGAGCGCGCCGAGGAACAGCGCGAGCGGGATGAGACCCGCCCACGGGCTCTCGCGAACCTCGGCCGCCATGACCCCGGTGACCACGCCCACGACGGTGATGAGGGCGAACGCCAGGTCGAGGAGCCGGGCGGAGTGACGCACCGCTGCGGGCGCGCGTCGCGGGAACGGCGGTGCCATGAGGGGGCTTTCGCTTTCTCGAGGAGGGGATCAGACGTGGGTGACCAGGAGCGTCACGCCGGCCTCCCCGTCACAGTCCACCATGATGGGCCCGACCCCGTTGCCCAGCTTGGGGTCGAGAGTGGCCTTCGCCACGAACCCCTTCGGGTTGTCGTCGATGATGCGGACGTTGCGCAGGATCTCCTTGCGTACCCCGCCGACCACGGCCCTGAGCCGCTTGCCGTCGGTGCAGTGGCCGGTGATCGTGATCTCTTCGCCCCGCTTGGTGGTGGGGTTGGGGCTGACCTGGACGACCGCCCTGGCGCCCTTCGGGGGCTTCGGCGCGGCCGTCGTACCGGAGTCGCCGGCGGACGCGCCGGTGGCGCCGAGGGCGAGCAGGCCGGCGGTCAGGGTCAGGCCGGTGAACACGGTGATGATGATCTTCGTCACGTGGATCCCTTTCGGAGGAGATGCACCGTGACGGTAGGCCGGGCCGCGCCGCCTCCGCGTCGTCCGTGGCTCGTCACTTCGCCCTGCGCCGGACGCGTTACGTCCTACCTCACATGGTGTACGCCGGTTCGACCCCGTCGTAGTCGACCAGCAGGTGCCGCGGCCCGCGCAGGATGGGGCTCGGCCGGTAGGGAGGCGGGTCGGCGACCAACCGCGGCCCGCGTAGCCTGCGCACCAGCTCGGCCAGCACGATCTGCGCCTCCAGCCTGGCCAGCGGCGCGCCGAAGCAGTAGTGGACGCCGCCGCCGAAGCCCAGATGCTCGTTGCGGGCGCGGCAGGGGTCGAACCGGTCGGGATCGGTCACGTGGGCGGGATCGCGGCTGCCCGCGGCCAGCGCGAGGACGATGGGCGAGCCGGCCGGGATGGTGACGCCGGCGATGGTGATGTCGTCGAGGGCGACCCGGGACGACACGAGCTGCACGGGCGGCTCGTAGCGCAGCAGCTCCTCGACGGTGGGGACGATGAGGCCGGGGTCGTCGCGTACGCGGGCCAGCAGGTCGGGGTGGCGCAGCAGGGTGAGCATGCCGTTGGCGATGAGGTTGATCGTGGTCTCGTGGCCGGCGATGAGCAGCAGCACGGCGGTGGAGACGACCTCCTGCGGCGTCATGCCGCCCTCGGGGCCCCGGTAGGTGACGAACCCGGACAGCAGGTCCTCCCCCGGCTGCCGCCTCCGGGCCTCGGCGAGCCCGGCGAGATAGCGCTCCAGCTCCAGCGCGATGGTCTTGCGTTCGCGCTCCCGTTCGGCGCGGTCCTCCTCGCCGGGGCCGAGCGTCTCGATGATCTGGTCGGCCCACGCGTGGAACTGCGGCTCGTCCTCCTGCGGCACGCCGAGCAGCCGGCAGATCACCGCGACCGGCAGCGGGTAGGCGACCTCGTCGACGAGGTCGGCCCGCTGTTTGCCGGCGATCCCGTCGATCAGCTCGGTGGTGATGGCCAGCATCGCCGGGCGCAGCCCGTCGACCGTGCCGGGCGAGTGCGGCGGCCCGAAGTGGCGCATGGCCAGGTGGCGCAGCCGGTCGTGCTCGGGCGGGTCGAGCCCGATGAACGCCGGCGAGAGGTCCGGCGGCTCGGCGTCCGAGCTGAGGTTGCGGCGGTCGGAGCTGACGCGCGGGTCGTGCAGCAGCGCGACGATCTCGCGGTACGTGCTGACGACGTACGTGCCGTCCTCCTGCCGCGCCACCGGCGTCGCCCGGAGCTCTCCGAAGAGCGGGTACGGGTCGGCTCGCCCCGACGGGTCGAGGATCTGCTCGAAGACGTTGTGCGATGTCATGGCACTCCTGTCCGTCACCTCTGCGGCGCGTGCACCAGCGTCGCGCGCCGTTCCGCCGGGTCGTGCCCGGTCACCACGACGGTCGCCCCCGCCGTGGCGGTCAGCCGCTCGGGCACCCGCGCGGGCACGGGCCGCTCCGCCGTCCGCCGGTCCACGTGCCGGAAGTCGGGCGGGAACGGCGCGGCCCGCTCGATCAGCCCTTGGTAGAAGTCGAGCCACAGCCCCTGGTCGAAGGTGATCGCCGCGGTGACGCGCCCCTGGTAGCCGTAGACGGCCACGAAGCGGCGCTCGGCCGTCGAGCCCTGGGTGATGACGACCTCGTCGGCGAAGGTGGGCACCCCGACCGACTTGATGTTGACGCCGAACTGACTCGACCAGAACACCGGCACCGACAGGTGCGGCCAGCGGTGCGCCTGGTCACTGACCATGTTGTGGGCGGCGATCTCGGCCTGGGCGACCGCGTTGCCCCAGTGCTCCAGCGTCATGAACTGGTACTGGTACAGCGGGTGCGGGAAACGCGCGATGTCGCCGGCGACGAAGACGTCGTCCGTCACCAGGCCGTTGGTGTCCACGGCGCGGCAGCCCGCGTCGCAGGCCACGCCCCACACGCCGGCGGCCAGCCCGGAGTCGTGCAGCCACTCGACGTTGCGGATCGAGCCGAGCGCGACGACGGCCACCTCGGCCTCCACCATGCTGCCGTCCGACAGGCGGGCGCCGCGCAGACGCCCGTCCGCGTCGCCCTCCAGGGCCGTGACCGTGGTGTCGCAGCGCAGGTCCACGCCGTGGTCGCGGTGCATCTGCGCCGCCACGTCGCCGATCACGCCGCCCAGGGCGCCGACCAGCGGGGCGGGGCCGCGTTCGACGACCGTCACCGGCAGGTCCAGCTCACGGCAGACCGAGGCGATCTCGCTGCCGGTGAAGCCGGCGCCGAGGATCAGCACCCGGCTCGGGCGGGCGTCCAGCGCTTGCCGCAGCCGGGAGGCGTCCTCCAGGGTGCGCAGCGTGTGAACGCCCTCCAGCGCGGCCTCGGCCTCGTGCGGCCAGGGCCGGGCGCGGGTGCCCGTGGCCAGCAGGACCCGGTCGAAGCCGATCTCCCGGCCGTCGGCCAGACGGACCTGTTTGCCGGCCAGGTCGAGGCCCGTCGCCGGAGTGCCCCACAGCCACTCGGCCTCGACCTCGCGCAGGCGGGGCAGCATGACGTGGTCGGGGGCCACCTGCCCGGTGAGGACCTGCTTGGAGAGGGGCGGCCGGTCGTACGGCTCGTGGCGCTCGTTCCCGATCACCGTCAGCGACCCGGCGAACCCGTCCCTCCTGAGCACCCCGGCGGCGCGCGCCCCGGCCAGCGAGGCCCCGACGATGACGATGCGCCCGTCGATCTTCCGCTCGGACTGCGGCACGGGGGATCGCGTGACCGTCCAGTCGAGGTGGATGGCCTGGACCGGGCAGGCGGCGGCCGCCCGCAGCACGCGCTCGCCCTGCTCGTCGGCGGGGTCCAGGTCGTACAGGAGCGACTCCTCCCGGACGGTGAAGACGTCCGGCGCGAGGAAGGCGCACTGCCCGTATCCCTGGCAGCGCGTCAGATCGACGACGACTTTCACTGGGCCACTCCCCCGTCGAGCGAGCACGCGCGCCCGCTCGACGTCGGCGGCGGCGGGCCCGGCCCGCGAGGACCTACCCCGTCCGCCCCGGCCCGTAGCTCGCCGATGGCAATGGTTTCCCCGTCCTTGCAGCTCAAATGACACTTGCAAACATCGTCTCTTATAGAGACAATGATTTCGGCCCTCGCGGAGCGCGGGGCCGGACGTGGTACTACTGGAGATCCGCGAAGGAGGCCGGACAGACAAGGGTGCACCCATGACCGAGCGCTATCTCGGGGTCATCGGCGTCGCCGAGGCCCTGGGCGTGAGCCGGCACGCGGTGCACAAGTGGCGCACCCGCTACCCCGGCGGCTCCGAGCAGCCCTTTCCCGAGCCGGACGTCGAGGTCGACGGGGCTCCCGGCTGGCGGGCCGATCGGCTGGACGAGATCGTCCGGTGGCGGGAGAGCCTGCCGGGCCGGGGCGCGGGCGGGGGGCGGCCCTCTCTCGCGCGCCAGGAATACCTCAAGGCCGCGATGGCCCGCGGTCTCGATCGCGACGAGGCCATGCGCGCGCTGGCCACGTTCGCCGTGGAGTTTCCCGAGATGACGGAGCCGGAGCTGTGCGCCTGGCTGGTCGGGAAATTCCGAGGCTGACGCTCTTTTCCGCTTTTTTCACACTTTCGCACCACACATCACGACGGAAGGCGATGACGCATGCCCGAAATCGGCGGGGAGACCGCACCGGGGTTCGAGGCGGTACGCGAGGCGTTCGCCGCCAACCTGACCAGTGGCCGGGACATCGGCGCCGCGGTCAGCGTTTACCTGCACGGCCGGAAGGTCGTCGACCTGTGGGGCGGGATCGCCGACCCCGGGACCGGCCGCCCCTGGGAGCGCGACACGCTGCAGGTCGTCTACTCCACCACCAAGGCCGTCACCGCGGCCTGCGCCCACCTGCTGGCCCAGCGGGGCGAACTCGACCTCGACGCCCCCGTGGCCCGCTACTGGCCCGAGTTCGCGGCCAACGGAAAGGAGCGCATACCGGTCCGGTGGCTGCTCACCCACCAGGCCGGGCTGCCCGCGATCGACCGGCCGATCACCCCGGCGGAGGCGATCGCCTGGGAGCCGATGGTCGGCGCGCTGGCGGCCCAGCGGCCGTACTGGGAGCCGGGGACGGCCCACGGCTACCACGCGCTGACGTACGGGTGGCTCGTCGGCGAGGTCGTCCGCCGGGTGAGCGGCCGCACCATCGGCGCCTTCCTGGCCGAGGAGATCGCCGCCCCGCTCGGCCTCGACCTGTGGATCGGGCTGCCCAAGACCGAGCAGCACCGGGTCAGCCGCATCGTCGCGGCCCTGCCCGGCTTCGACACCCTGACCGACACCGACACCGGAACCGGGACCGGCACCGCGATCGAGTTGGACGCCGTCCCCGAGTCCATGCGGGACGCGATGGCGGCCTACGCCGACCCGGCCTCGCTGACCATGCGCGCGCTGACCGTCGTCACGCCCGCGCTGGACCACAACGACCCCGACGAGCAGGCCGCCGAGATGCCCGCCACCAACGGCATCTGCACGGCCCGCGCCCTGGCCGGCTTCTACGCCGCGCTCATCGGCGAGGTCGGCGGCCACCGCGTCCTGACCCCCGCCACGCTGGCCGCCGCGACCGCGGAGCAGGTGGCCGGCGTGGACCGCGTCCTGCGCATACCCGTCCGCATCGGCACCGGGTTCGGCCTGCCGACCCCCGACGCGTACTGGTACTCCCCCACCGCCTTCGGCTTCCCCGGCCTGGGCGGCTCGATCGGCTTCGCGGACCCGGCGAGCGGGCTCGCGTTCGGTTACGTCATGAACCGGCTCTGGGAGGGGGTTCCGGACGTGCGCGGGCCGAGCCTGCTCGACGCCGTACGGCAGGCCATCGGGTGAGCGAACGCGGCTCCGTCGCCGGGGACATGGCGGGGCGGGCGAAGCCACGGGCCTTCGGCGCGCGATGCGAGGGTGGTTCTCCACCGCGCCCGCAGTTTGACGGACGATCTTTCATGCACCAGATTGATCGCGACTTTTCGGACCGTTCCCAAGGAAACCCATGAAGCGAACCATCGTCGGTGTCGCCCTGGTCGCGGGCGTGGTGCAGCTCACCGGCACACCCGCGCAGGCCGCATCGAAGATCGACCCCGTCAAGGTGCTCCAGACCCAGTTAGCCCGCGGCAAGGCCGTCAACGTGCGGTCCACGGCGAAGGTGGCGTACACGAGCAGCCTGGTCGCCACCTCCACCCTGGAGGGCACGATCGGGTTCGGGCCGGGCCGCGCGGTCGCGTCGGACGTGGCCCAGACCGTGCGGTACAGCAAGGCCCTGCTACGCACCCTGACGAAGACCCGCCCCAAGGAGACCGAGGCCCTGCAGCAGGGGCCGATCAGGATGATCTCCTCGGAGGAGGCGAGCTACGTCGCCGGCCCGGTGGTCGACGCGGCCCTGCCGCCGGACACGAGCTGGGTGCGGTACAGGTCGGAGCTGCCGCCGAGCAACCTGCTGCTCGAGGTCCTGGAGCCCGCCACGCTGAAGACGCTGCTGGCCGCCCGCACCTCCGCCGGCGGCGGAGTGGTCAAGGGGTCGGTGAAGGCGAGCAGGCTCGCGAAGGTGTCCCCCGCGTTCGCCGCCCTGTTCAGCACGCCGCCCAGGGCCGGCCGCGACGGCAGCATCGCCTACACCCTCTGGTTCAGCCCGGACGGCCTGATCGAGCGGGTGTCCGCGAAGGCCGTCCTGCCCCTGTACGTGAGCACCATCCGCGTCGAGTCGGACACCCGGTTCTCCGACTGGGGCCGCGAGGCCACTGTGCTCCTGCCGATGGAGGGGGACGTGATCGACCAGAAGGAGGTCGAGGCCGACGTGCCGAAGCAGGTTCCGGGGATCTGGAACTAGCCGGGAGCGGTCGGAGGTCCGCCTCCTGGACGTCGCACGGCCGCCCCGCGGGGCCGCCGGCGGCTCACTCCCGCAGGATGTCGAACGCCTGACCGGCCAGGCCGCGCGCCGCCTCCAGCGTCCGCCCCTCCTCGGGAAGCGCGTGAAAGGTCAGGACGGTGGCGCGCAGCGCGGCCACGCTGGCGCGGGCGAGGACGGAGGCGCGCAGGGCGAGCGCCGGCCCGTCCTCGTGGCCCGCCTCGGTGAGCCGGTCGCGCAGCGCGTCCATCAGCCCGTCCTCCAACTCCAGCAGCACCGGCTGCGCCGACCTGGCCGGGTCGGAGAACACCCGGCTCGGCAGGCCGCTGAACAGCAGGGCCACGCCGGTGCTGCGGGTGGCGGCGAGGTCGAGCAGCGCGTTGCGCACCGCCGTGTACGGCTCCTCCTGCGCCGGCCGGGCCCGCACCAGCCGCGCGACCTCGGGGAAGAGGTCGAGCACCTCCCCCAGGATCAGGTCCTCCTTGGAGTGGAAATAGCGGAAGAAGGTCCGCTCGGTGACGCCGACGGCCTCGGCGATGTCACGTACGGTCGTCTCCGCGTAGCCCCGCTCCTCGAACATGCGTGTCGCGGCCTCCTGCAGGGCCTGCCGCGTCGCCTTCTTGTGCAGCTCGCGCCGCCCCGCTGTGACCATGTCCGCATCATGCCACGCAAACACGTCATGACTGACACTTTCTCTGATATCGTCACGAAGTTCCCGGCGTACCAAGCGGTATGTCCATGCTCACTGGTACCATCTGGAACGTTCCATGATCAATCGGGAACCCGGGCTTTACGACCTGGCGGCGGACCGTGCCCACGGCCGAGCCTCCCGGCCTGGCGGGAGGTCTCTGGAGGGGGACCTCCCGCCATCATCTTGGTTGGTGGAACCTTGACCGCCATAAGCGACAAGTGTGGTAAATCTCCGTAAGCACTTTTTGTCACGGAGGTTTACATGCGTACCTTTGCTGTCGCCGGCTTGACGGCTTTGCTCCTCGGGCTGGGCGCCCATACCGCCGTCGCCGAACCGGCCGAGGACGGACCGGTCGAGCACGAGGTGCCGGCGACGCTCCGCTCAGGGGACGACTACTGGACCCCGGAGCGGATGCGGGCGGCCCCGCCGCTCGCCGCCCCCGCCCGTACGGCGGGCGCCGCGCCCAGCACGCCGTTCGCCGCCGGGGAGCAGGTGGACATCGCCCCCACCCCCACGGCCACCACCAAGCGCCTGTTCCCGCCGTACGCCACGACGGCGGCCAAGCAGCAGACGTGGAAGTCCGGCGGGCTGGTCGCCAAGACGGCGGGCAAGGTGTTCGGCACCGGGGGCAACGGCAAGGACTTCGTGGCCTCGGGCAACGTGGTGAACAGCGCGGACGGGGACGTCGTCGTCACCGTCGCGCACGCGTTGATGGACGGCGAGGGGCGCTGGAGCAAGAACCTGGTGTTCGTGCCGGCGTACAAGAACGGGGCGGCGCCGTACGGGAAGTTCCCGGCGCGGACCATGTTCATGTGGTCCGGCTACTACAAGGACGGCGCTCACGTGCCGCCGTTCGACTTCGGCATGCTGGTCGTCAAGCCCGTGAAGGGCAAGACGGTCGTGAAGACCGTGGGCGGGCAGGGCATCAGGTTCAACTCCACCGCCGCCAGGCCGTCCAACCTGCTGCTCGGTTACCCGAGCAACGGCAACGGCGGCAAGACCCTGCAGTACTGCAGCGGTGCGTCGGTCAACCCGGCGTACGGCATGAAGTACGCGATGATCTGCGACATGGGCGGCGGCTCCAGCGGCG
Source organism: Nonomuraea sp. NPDC050643 (assembly GCF_040654715.1). NCBI lineage: Bacteria > Bacillati > Actinomycetota > Actinomycetes > Streptosporangiales > Streptosporangiaceae > Nonomuraea > Nonomuraea sp. NPDC050643. The sequence continues at coordinate 24,521 of NZ_JBFAIM010000013.1, forward strand.
GGCCGTGGTTCCAGGACTTCAACAAGACCACCGGCACCGGCTACCAGATCTCCGCCCACGCCCTGCGCAACACCACGACCAGCTACGGCGCCTACTTCGGCCCCGAGGCGCTCAAGACCTTCCAGGCCGCCGTGGCCGCCTGAACAGGCTGAGGGCCGCCGCCCCGGGGCGGCGGCCCTCAGCGGGGACGGATCAGACGCCGAACGCCGCCGCGTACCGGATGGTGCCGGCGGGCACGGGCCTTTCGGGGTCGAAGACGAGGGCCATCATGTACTTGTCCTCGACCTCGAAGGGCGGCCGGATGGAGTGGCCGGAGGCCGGGGTGAAGCCGAAACGCGGGTAGTACTCGGCGTGGCCGAGCACGAGGACGAGGTTCTCGCCCAGCTCACGAGCGGCCTGCAGACCGGCCCGGACGGCGGCGGAGCCGGCGCCCCGCCGCTGGTGCTCGGGCCTGACGGCACACGGGCCCAGGGCGAGCGCCGGAGCGTCGCCGACGTGGCACCGGGTGAGCAGCGCGTATCCGGCGATGTCGCCGCCGGGCGCCTCGGCGACCCAGGACAGGCCCGGGATCCACGCCTCGGGATCGGCGCGCAGGGCCTCGACCAGGTCGGCTTCCATCGGGGTGGGAAAAGCGGCGAGGTTGACCTCACGGATCTGGGCGAGGTCGGCGGTGGTCTCGGTGCGGGTGATCCACGAAGTGGTCATGGTGAAGTCCGTTTCTACGGGGAGGACCCCGGCGAACCCACGCGGTGGGTCAGAGCGGGGCCCGGGACGTGAGGATGGTCCGGGCGCTGCGCAGGGCAGCCGTCACCGCGGTCATCAACCTCACCCCCCTCTCATCCCTGAGATCCGACACCAGACGCCCGGTAGCCTAACACTCCCGGCGGCTACCCCTGAACCGTGCGCCAGCCGAACGTCAGGGAGCCCGCCAGCAGCACCGCGCCCGACAGCACGCCGCTGACGATCGGCACCCACGCCACGGCCGCCGTGAAGGCCAGGGCCAGACCGGCCCCGCCGAGCACGCTCAGCACCACACCGGGTACGGCGATGCCCCAGTCCTTCCAGATCGGCGCCAGCGCGACGAAGTGCACGCCCACCACCAGCGACACCCACGCCACGTTCAACTGCTCGGGCCCGCCCCAGGCGGCCAGCAGCCGCAGGCCGCCGAAGAGCAGGACCACCTCGGCGGCCACGACCGCCAGGTAACCGGGGCTGAACATGTTCCGGCCGGTCTCACCCGCCGGACGCTCCTTTCGTACGGCGGCGAACCACAGGGCGAGCACCCCCACCGCGGCCAGGCAGGCGGCCACCCGCAGGACGTTCACGGCCACGGCGTTCAGCGGGCTCTGGGCGTTGACGACGACGAACACCGCGCCGAAGACCGCTCCGATCAGTAATCCAGTCATACGCTGCATGACCTCTATGAAAGCCCGCGCCGGCCCCTGCCCGCATGGGGGCTAGGACGAGGACCGGGTAGCCCTGGCCCTACCTCGCCGAACCGCGCAGACCAGCACCTCGAGCTCGCGCGGGCTCAGCCGCTGCGCCGGCTCGGCGATCTCCCTGGCCCTGACCCAGGTCTGCTCGAACAGGTCGATGAGCGTGGTGATCAGGCTCTGCTGCCTGATCACCAGGGCGCCCGGCGAGTAGGGGACGGGGGTGATCCGGACGAACGCCACCGCGCGGTCGAAGACGAGCAACTGCTGGATCGGCTCGTCGACGACCCGGTGCAGGTCGCCGGCGGCGTGCAGCTCTCTGAGCCGGGCCGTCTTGCGCGGGTCGTCGAGGACGCTCGAGTGGATGATCGTCCGCATCGCCAGCGCGTCACCGGCCAGACGGGCGCAGGCGTCCCGGAGGGGCCGGGCGAAATATCGGACTTCGGCGGCGGCCGTGCGCACGGCTCCGGCCAGGGCCGTCCGGGGGAGGCGGGCGATCTCCGGGCCCGGGACGCCGTCGTCCTCGCCGCCGAGGCGCAGCTCATCGCCGTCGGCCGCCACCCAGACGCCGGGGTGGCCGGTCCACACCGAGTACGGCGACGTGCCGGTGTGCTCGGCCGCAGCGCGCCACCCGGCCAGGTCGCCGAGGTCGCCGCAGCAGCCGGGGGCCGTCAGGACCCGGTCATCGGCCTTGAGCAGGTGGCCGCCGGGGAGCGGGCCGACGTACTCGATCACGTCGTCCCTGGTCGTGGGCGGCTCGTCCGGCACCGCGCGGAGCAACGACGTCAGCGCGGGGCCGGTCGTGAAGCTCGACAGCCGGATCAGCACCGGGTCGTCCGCGATGGGGGCGGGCAGGCCGGCGGCGGCCACCCGGCCTGCCAGTAGTCGTCGTGGAGGGCCCGGTCGGCCGGGGGCTCCGGGTAGCCCTCCGTCAGGTCGTGGAGGGCGCCGCCGAGCGCGTCGATCACCGGTATCAGTCGGACGGTCATCCGGCCCATTCTCGCCCGGCCAGGTCAGGTGAGGGAGATGCCGATCATCCGGGCTCCGGTCTCCGTACGGGGGCGGTGGCTGCTGCCGGGGGCGAAGACCACGTAGCTGCCGGGCCCGAGCCGGTGCCCACGGTCGATGAACTCCCCCGACACCACGTAGTAGCGCTCTTCCGTCTCGTGCTCGTCCACCTCGGGCCATTCGGCGCCGGGCGCGAAGTCGTACGCCCATCCACGGGCCGAGGCGGTCACCGGCAGCCCCCGGCGGACGATGCCGGGAGCGACCTCGGTGCCGTCGATGTCGTCGATGCGCAGAATCTGCATGTCGTCTTCCACGGCTCCATCGTCGGGCGCGACGGGAGAGCCCGGAAAGCGTCTGGATTGTCATCATTAGGTACATTCCTGCCATGACCGTGCATCGCGTGGTGGCGCTGGCCGGGCCGCCGCAGTCCCCGTTCGAGCTGGCGTGCGCCGCCGAGGTCTTCGGGATGTCCCGCCCGGGGCTGCCGTCCCCGTACGCGTTCGGGGTGTGCGCCGAGCGGACCGGCCCCATGGCGACGCCCGTGGGCTACGACATCCAGGTGAGCCAGGGGCTGGCCGCGCTCGACGCGGCGGACACGGTCGTGATCCCCGGCTGGCAGCGGCGCGCCGAGCCGGCCACGCCGGCGGTGATCGGCGCGCTGCGGCGGGCGCACCGGCGCGGCGCGCGGCTCGTGGCGATCTGCTCCGGCGCCTTCCTGCTGGCCCAGACCGGCCTGCTCGACGGCCGCAGGGCCACCACGCACTGGCGCATGACCGCCGAGCTGGCCGCCCGCTTCCCGCGGGTCGAGGTCGAGCCCGACACCCTGTACGTCGACCTCGGTGACCTGGCCACCAGCGCGGGCACCGCCGCCGGCGTCGACCTGTGCCTGCACCTCGTACGCACCGACCACGGCGCCGCCTACGCCGCCCAGGTCGCCCGTCACATGGTCATGCCCCCGCACCGCGAGGGCGGCCAGCTCCAGTACGCGCCCCCGGACCACGGGGACCGCCCGCCCGACTCCCTGGCCCCGCTGCTCGACTGGGCCGCCACGCGGCTGCACGAACCCCTGACGGGCGACGACCTCGCCGCCCGGCTCGGCGTCTCCACCCGCACGCTCGCCCGCAGGTTCGCCGGCCAACTGGGGGTCAGCCCGGGGAAGTGGCTGCTCGAACGGCGCATCACCGCGGCGCGTGCGCTGCTGGAGGAGAGCGATCTGCCCGTCGAGACGATCGCCCGCAAGGTGGGCCTCTCCTCGGCCACCAACCTGCGCAGGCACTTCCAGCACGCCCTGAGCACCACCCCGGGCGCCTACCGGCGCTCCTTCGGCACCGGCGCAGGCCCTCTCAAACCCGGCTGACCGCCAAGGCGAGGGCGAAGGAGGCCACCGCCAGGACGAAGAAGGCCGCGGGGTAGGCGATGTTGTGGAACACCCGGGCCCGGACGTGCACCACGAGCGCCCCGGTGAAGAACAGCACGAGCCCGCCCGCGGCGGCGATCCCCAGCGGCCCGACGCCCAGGAGCCCGAGCAGGAGCCCGGCGGCGCCGGCGGCCTTCAAGGCGGCCAGGAGCGGAATCCAGGAGGGCGCGATGCCCAGCTCGGCCGAGTTGGCCAGGACGAAGCGGGCCCCGAGGAAGTCGGCCAGGGCGGCCCAGGCATTGATCACGATCGTGACGACGGTGACGGCGACGTAGGAGGGGAACACCCTTCGAGCGTGGCCGAGCGGGCACCTTGGCGTCCAATACCTGCGTCTATAACCTGACGGCATGGATGTGGACACGCGGCTGCTGCGCTATTTCGTCGCCGTCGCCGAGGAGGGCAGCCTCACCCGCGCCGCCCAGCGGCTGTTCGTGTCGCAGCCGGCGCTGACCAAGCAGATCAAACAGCTCGAGGCCCGGCTCGGGCTGCGGCTGTTCACGCGGTCCCGGGCGGGCATGGCCCTCACCCCGCCGGGCCAGGCGCTGGCGGAGCGGGCGCCGGGCGTGCTGGCCGCGTGGGACCGCTCCGTACGGGAGACCAGGCACGTGGCCGACCGGGAGGCGCGCGTGCTGCGCGTGGGCTTCATCGCCAGCGCCGCCAACGAGGCCACCCAGCACATCGTCGCGGCGTTCGCCCGCCTGCGCCCGGGGTGGCGGGCCGACATGCGGCAGGCCGCATGGTCGAACCCGGCCGCCGGCCTCACCGACGGCGAGGTGGACGTGGCCCTGCTGCGCCTGCCCTTCCCCGGGCAGGACGCCCTCCGGGTGGAGGTGCTGCTCACCGAGCCCCGCTGGATCGCGCTCTCCTCGGCGCACCCGTACGCCACCCGCGACGTGATCCCCTTCCGTGACCTCTGGGACGAGCCGTTCGTCGCGGCGCCGCCGGAGACGGGCCGCTGGCGGGACTACTGGCTGGCCGTGGACGACCGCGAGGGCCACCCGGTCCGCGTCGGCGCGGTCACCGACCAGCCCGACGACTGGCTGAGCGCGATCGCCAACGGGTACGGCGTCGCCCTGGCCCCCGAGTCCTCCGCCCGCTACTACGCGCGCCCCGGCGTCACCTACCGCCCCGTCAGCGGCGTCGCCCCCAGCCAGGTCGGCGTCGCCTGGGCCCCCGCCGACGACGCCAACCCCGTCGTCCAGGACTTCGTCCGCTGCTGCCTGGAGAGCAGACCGGCGACTCAAGGCCAGGGACAACCCTAGGAGCACCCCGGAGGACCGTTGCCGATCACGGCCTCGCCTCCCTACACGCTGATCACGACCTTGCCTTTGGCGTGACCCCGCTCGAGGTATCCGACCGCCTCGCGGACCTCCCCGAGCGCGTAGGTCCGGTCGATGACCGGCGTGATCTTCCCGTCCTCGATCAGCCCGTGCAGGACCAGCAGGTCGTCCTGGCTCCCCGTGGACAGGAAGAAGGGCATCCGCTTGCGCACGACCCTCGAGTACACGACCTGCTTGGCCACGCCGATCAGCGGCCCCGCCCACAGGCCGGGGGCGGGTGCGCAGTTCACCAGCGCGCCCGTCCGCGTGAGGATCCGCCGCAGGTCGGTGAGTGAGCGGTTGGCCACCAGGTCGAGGATCAGGTCGTAGCGCCGCCCGGTACGGGTGAAATCCTCCTTGGTGTAGTCGATGACGTGGTCGGCGCCGATCGAGCGGACCATCTCCAGGTTCGGCGTGCTGCACACTCCGGTCACCTCGGCGCCGTACGCCTTGGCGAGCTGCACCGCGAACGTGCCCATGCCGCCCGCCGCGCCGTTGATCAGCAGCCTGTGCCCCGTCGTGATCCGGCCCTTGTCGCGCAGGGCCTGCAGCGAGCTCACCGCCGCCACCGGCACGGAGGCCGCCTCCTCGAACGTCAGGCGGCCGGGTTTCCTGGCCACCATCGAGTCCTGGTGCATGCTGGCGTATTCGGCGAAGCCCGCACTGCGCTCGATGGAGGCGATCCCGCGTCCGCCGAACACGTCGTCGCCGGGCTTGAACTTGGTCACGTTGCGGCCCACGGCCTCGACGTGGCCGGCCAGGTCGCCGCCCATCGTGTGGTCCTTGGGACGGGACAGGCCCGACTGCAGGCGGGCGACGTACGGCGTGCCGCGCATGCCGTGCCAGTCGAGCGGGTTGACCGAGGCGGCCCGCACGCGGATCAGTATCTCGTCGTCGCCGACGGCGGGCATGGCGACGTCCTCGAGCTGGAGGACGTCGGGCGGGCCGTAGGCGCGGAATCGGATTGCCTTCATGGTGGCGTCAGCCATGCCTCAAGCTTCGGGTCGCGTACCCGTCCGGCGAAATCACGAGAATTCGTGATCCGCGGGTGGATCACGGCGATCGGGGCGGTAGTAGGGTCCAAGCCACCATGGCCAGACCCCCGCGCCGCCTGGGCAACCTCCCGGCCGAGCCGACCAGCTTCGTCGGCCGCCGCCGCGAGCTCGCGGACGTCAGGAGGAAGCTCGCCGAATCCCGGCTGGTCAGCCTCGTCGGGCCGGGCGGGGTCGGCAAGTCGCGGCTGGCGATCCGGACGGCGGGCGACCTCGGGCGCGGCTTCCCCGACGGCGCGTGGCTGGTCGAGCTCGCCGAGCTGCGGGACGCGACCCTCGTCGGCGACGCCGTCATGGCCGCCCTGGACCTGCGCGACCAGGCTGTGACCGAGCCGTCGGCGCTGGTGCTGTCGTACCTGCGGGACAAGCGGCTGCTGCTGGTGGTGGACAACTGCGAGCACCTGCTGGCGGCCGCCGCCCGGCTCGTCGCGGACGTCCTGCGGGCCGCGCCGGGCGTGCGCGTGATCGCCACCAGCCGCGAGCCGCTCTCGGCGCCGGGTGAGCACGTGGTCCCCGTGCCGCCGCTCGACCTGCCCCCGGCGCACGCCGGCGGGGCCCTCGCGGCGCTGCGGCAGAACGAGGCGGTCAGGTTGTTCGCGGAGCGGGCGGCGGCCGGGTCGGGCACGTTCGAGCTGACCGCGGCCAACCAGGCCGCCGTGGCGGATCTGTGCCGCCGGCTCGACGGCCTGCCGCTGGCGATCGAGCTGGCGGCCGTCAGGACGCGGGTCCTGACGGCGGAGCAGATCCTGGAGCGCCTGTCCGACCGGTTCGAGCTGCTCACCGGCGGCGGCCGGGCCACGCTGCCCCGCCACCAGACGCTGCGCACGACCATCGACTGGAGCCACGACCTGCTGGCGGCGGCCGAGCAGACGCTGCTGCGGCGACTGTGCGTGTTCGCGGGCCGGTTCACGATCGACGATCTCGAGGCGGTCTGCGCGTACGGGGACGTGCCCGTGGCGCGGGCGCTCGACCTGCTGTCGTCGCTGGTGGACAAGTCCCTGGTGATGAAGGAGGACGTCAGGGGCCTGGCCTGCTACCGCCTGCACGAGACCATGCGCGAGTACGCCGGGCTCAAGCTGCGCGCGGCGGGCGAGGAGGAGGAGCTCCGCCGCCGCTACACCGGCTACTACGTCACCCGGTGCCGCCGGTCGTCGGCGGAGGCCACGCATCGGCTCGTCGAATGGCTCGGCTGGATGGACCTGGAGATCGACAACGTCCGGTCGGTCCTGCGCGGCCTCGTGACCGAGGGGGACGCGCGGCGCGGGCTCGGCCTGGCGTACTCGCTCGGCTACTACTGGATCACCCGCGCGCTCGGCGAGGGCGCCCGCTGGCTCGACGAGCTGCTCGAACCCGGGTACGGCCGGGTGCAGGATCAGGCGCTGGGCCGCTACATGCGCGGGTTCCTGGCCGTGCTGCAGTCCGACCCGGCGACCGCCGTCCCGATGCTGGCGCGGGCGGTGGCGCTGGCGCGCGAGGCGGGGCTGCCGACCTTGCTGGCGCAGTCGCTCGCGCTGGCCTCGATCGCGGCCAGCATGGCGGGCGACCGCCCGTCGTCCGCCCGCCTGGCCGGCGAGGCGCAGGCCGTCACCGCGGGGCTCGACGACCACCAGACCCGGCTCATGTTCCTGCAGTCGCGGGCGCTCGTCGGGCTCTTCCACGGCGACTTCGACGTGGTGCGTACGGTGGCGACGGAGGGCGTACGGCTCGGCAGGGAGACCGGCGACCTCTACAGCCTCGACATGATGCTGGTGAACCTGGGCTCGGTCCGGCTGATCGCCGGTGACCTCGACGAGGCGCTGCCGCTGTTCACGGAGGCGCTGCGGGTCGCCGTCGAGATCGACGACCGGGTCGGACAGTACGTCGTGCTCGACGCCCTGGGCTGCCACGCCGCGGGCTCCGGCCGGGCGCGGCTCGCGGCCCGCCTGCTCGGGGCGGCGGAGACCGTGCGAACGGGGGCCGGGGCGAGCGTCCTGCCCTATCTCGCGCCGCTGCTGGCCAGGGCCGAGGAGTCGGCCACGGCGGCGCTCGGGGCCACCGGGTACGCGGCCGAGTTCGCCACGGGCCGCCGCCTGAGCCGGGAGGCCGCGATCGCGCTGGCGCTCGGCGAACCGGCCCAGCCCCCGCCGGCCCCGCCCGGCCTGGACCCGCTGGGCAAGCGGGAGGCCGAGGTCGCCCGGCTGGTCGCGGACGGCCTCAGCAACAAGCAGATCGGCGCGCGGCTGTTCATCTCCGAGCACACCGTGGACAGCCACGTACGCGGCATCATGAACAAGCTCGGCGTCAACTCCCGCGCGCAGATCGCCGCCTGGATGGCCTCCCGAGCGGGCCAGGGCCGGCCGTAGTCCCGCTCCCAAGCCTGCTTCAACGACGGAGCTTCAACGGGGAGCCGGCACCGCCTCGGGGCCGAACCACGTGGTGAGCGCGTCGGTGAGCGGGGTCTGCGGCCGGTCGCCGGTGCGGGTGGCGAGCCAGGCGGTGTGCCCGTCCGGGCGGATCAGCAGGGCCGCGAGGTCGGGGTGCTGCTCGCAGCGGGCGAGGTGGGCGTCGACCCGCCCGGCCCACCCGTCGGCGGAGACGCCCTCGGTGAAGTCGAGCAGCACGCCGCGGCCCGCCCGCAGCAGCCGGGCGACGCTGGTGGCCTCGCCGTCCACGGTGAGCGCCAGGTTGGGGGCCAGCCGCCCGAGCCACGGATGCCCCTGCCCGGGGGCCACGTCGTAACGGGTGGACACGTCGTAACGGGTGGACACGCCGGTCGTCAGCTCGCCGAGATAGCGGTTGACCGGCTCAATCGCGGCCAGGTCGGTGAACAGCTCACGCAGCGGGTCCAGCCGCGGGTCGTCTCCCCCGAGCAGCTCCTGCACCCGCGTGTGGCGGAGCACCAGCTCCCCCGCGGCGTGCCGCTCGTCATGGTACGACCGCAGCAACCCCGGAGCCCCCCACCCCTGGACGACGGCGGCCAGCTTCCACCCGAGGTTGACCGCGTCCGCGAGCGCCACGTTCACACCCACCGCCCCCGCGGGCGGGTGGATGTGGGCCGCGTCCCCGGCCAGGACGACCCGCCCGGCGACGTACCGGTCTGCCTGCCGCGCCGCGTTGCCGAACCGGGTCAGCCAGCGGGGCGCCTCGATCGGCACGTTCCGCCCCAGCGTGTGGTCCAGGACGCCCTGGAAGTAGTCGAGCGTCACCGGCGCGTCGCGCTCGGCGGGCGGGCCGGGGTCCGCGGTGACGATCCGCACGTAGCCGGGACGCGGGATCACGAACACCGCCCCGTGCTCGCCCGCGGTGACCCCGAAGGGGAGATCGTCGGCCCGGCTCAGCTCCACGTCGCCGAGCAGCGAGTAGGAGGTCGCCGCCGTCCCGGGGAAGCCGATGCCGGCCAGCTTCCTGACCGTGCTCCGCGCGCCGTCGCAGCCCACCACGTAGGCGGCCCGGACCCGCCGCTCCCCCTCCGGCGTCCGCACGGAGACGGTGACCCGGTCGTCGTCCTGGTCCAGGCCGACGACCTCGCACCCCCGGTGGATCGGCACCCTGAGCTCCTCGGCCCACTGTTCGAGCAGCTCCTCGACCCGTGTCTGGGCGATCCCGAGCACGTAGGGGTGGTCGGTGCCCATCAGGCCCAGGTCGAGCGTCCGGCGCGGGTCCCCGAACATCGCGTACGTCACCGTCGGCCCCTCGGCCAGGAACCGCTCCGCGATCCCGCGCCGGTCCAGCAGCTCCAGGCTGCGCGCGTTGAGATTGAACCCGCGGCACTGGTCGGGCCGCCGCGCGTGCCGCTCGACCACCATCGCGCGCACTCCGGCCAGGGCCAGCTCGCCCGCCACCATCAGCCCGGCGGGCCCGGCGCCCACCACGATCACATCGGCTTCGCCGTCCATTCACGCCTCCTTCGTCGACGACGTGTCCACGACCCAGCCGTCCGGCCATTCCAGCGTCCCCGCCTCGATCTCGCCGACCGTCTGCTCCGCCCAGGCCAGCTCGGTCTCCATCACCCGCAGCGCGTATTCGGCCTCAAGGACGAACAGCCGGGGCACCTCGGCCAGCGCCGCCTCGTGCTCCCGCCGGATCCCGTCGATCAGCTCCCGCAGCCGCCCGGCCCGCTCCCGCAACGCCGCGGCGGCGCCTTCGGGGCCCAGCGCGCCCAGGTAGGTGACGGCCGACAGGAACTTGGGGTATTCGTCGGCGGGCACCCGCAGCAGCTCGTCCAGCCAGCGCACGAACTCCTCCTTGCCGAGCGGGGTGTGCGCGTAGACCGTCCGCTCCGGCCGTCCGCCGACCCGGGCGGTCTCCTGGGCCGCGATCCAGCCGGCCCGCTCCAGGGCGCGGACCACGTCGTAGAGCGAGCCGGTCGTGAGCTTGAAGCTGCGGTCGAGGCCGCGCTCCCGCAGGGTCGCGGCCATGGCGTGCGGGTGCATGGGGCTCTCCTGCAGCAGGCCCAGCACCGCCAGGCCCAGGAGGTTGGACACCTTACGTCGTGAACTCGTCACCAATTCCTCGCTTCCGATTACTCGGATCCGAGTATAACCATGGCGCACGCCAGTACGTCGAGCCCGCTTCTCCGGCGGGAGCTCACCGCATGTCGGCCAGGGCCTTGCGGGCGTAGGCGCGGACGTCGGCGTCCGTGTCGGCCAGCGCGGCCCGCAGGGCGTCCGCCACCTCCGGCGACGCCGTCCACGGGGTGAGCGCGAGCACGGCCGCCTTGCGTACGTCGAGGTTGGCGTCCGACAGCGCCGCCACCAGCGGGGGCGCCGCGGTGGCCGGCTCCGCGGCGGCGAGGCAGCGGGCCGCCCCGACCCGGACCTGCCAGTCCGCCTCCCCCAGCCCTCGTACGGCCTCCGCCTCCAAAGGTGTGCCCACCGCCCCCGAGGACTCCAGGGCGGCGGCCCTGACCAGGGGGTCGGCGTCGGCCGCGAGCACCGCCAGGGCCGCCACCGGCTTGCCGACGAGGCCGAGGCCCTTGGCCGCCTGGACCCGTACCTCCCTGGACGGGTCGGCGGCGGCGGTGGCCACCAGGCCGGCCTCGTCGAGCGAGACCAGCCCGCGGATCGCGGCGATCCGCACCCGGTGGTCGGCGTCGGCCAGCCCGGCCCGGAAGGTCTCGGTCCGGCCCAGCCGCAGCGCGCGCAGCGCGTCCAGGACGGCGGCCCGGACGATGGCGTCGCCACCGGACAGGCACTCCGCCAGGGACCGGCCCAGCTCGGCGGTGGCGGGCAGGACCTCGACCAGTTCGATGAGGCCGGTCGCGGCGGCCCGGCGCACGGTCCCGTGGGCGTCGGTGAGCGCCGTGGCCAGCGCCGCGCCCGTTCCCTCCGGCACGGTCTCGGTGAGCGTGGCGATGGCCGCCCGGCGTACCTTCGGATCGGGGTCGGCGAGGTAGGGGGCGAGGTCGGCCACGCCCGGCTGCTCCTCGGCGAGACGGTGCAGCTCCAGGATGCGCGGCGAGCGCCCGACCGCGGCCCGCTCGACGCGCTCCTTCGCCGCGCGCCGCACGACCGTGGCCGCCTGCGCGCCCAGCACCACCGGCTCGGCGGCGACGGGCGCGAACTCCGCCACCGGCACCACGTACGGCTCCACCGGCCGCTTGACGAACTCCATGGCCCCGTCGCCGCGCTTGCGCAGGTTGAGATGGAACAGCCACTCCCCGTCGTCGCGCCGCGGCAGGTCGGCGCGCTCGTGGTAGAGCCCCCACCGGCTCTCGGTACGGGCCAGCGAGGAGCGCGCCGCCATCTCGGCACAGTCGCGGATGAAGTCGACCTCGGCGCAGCGCATCAACTCGTGCGGCGTCGTCGCCCCCATGGCGGCGATCTCGTCCCGCATGCGCTCGAACGACTCCAGCGCGATCTCCAGCTTGGCCCCCGTCTTCGGCGGGGCCACATAGTCGTTGACGAAGCGGCGCAGCTTGTACTCGACCTGCTGCTGCGGCGGCCCGTCCGGGTGGCGCAGGGGCCGGTAGGCCAGGTCGTGGGCGGCGGCGATCTGGTCGTCCGGCAGTGGCGCCCCGGCCTGGTGGTGCGCGGCGGCGTGGGAGCCGGCGAGGTCGCCGAAGACGAAGGCACCGATCATGTAGTTGTGCGGCACACAGGCCAGATCGCCCGCCGCGTACAGCCCCGGGACGGTCGTCGCGCCGTTCTCGTCCACCCACACCCCGGACGCCGAGTGCCCTCCGCACAGCCCGATCTCCGAGATGTGCATCTCCACGTCATGGGTGCGGTAGTCGTGGCCGCGTCCCGAATGGAACGTGCCACGGGTGGGCCGCTCGGTCGAGTGCAGGATGTTCTCGATGGCGGTGACGGTCTCGTCGGGCAGGTGGGAGAGCTTGAGGTAGATCGGCCCCCGGGCGGAGGCGATCTCGGCGGACACCTCCGACATCATCTGGCCGGACCAGTAGTCGGAGTCGACGAACCGCTCCCCCTGGTTGTTGACCTGGTAGCCGCCGAACGGGTTGGCCACGTACGCGCAGGCCGGGCCGTTGTAGTCCTTGATCAGCGGGTTGATCTGGAAGCATTCGATGCCGCTGAGCTCGGCCCCCGCGTGGTAGGCCATGGCGTAGCCGTCGCCGGCGTTGGTGGGGTTCTCATAGGTGCCGTACAGGTAGCCGCTGGCGGGCAGGCCGAGCCGGCCGCAGGCGCCGGTCGCCAGGATCACGGCTCCGGCGCTGACCGTGACGAAGCGGCCCGACCGGGTGTCGAACCCGGCCACGCCGGCCGCCCGGCCCTGCGAGGTGAGCACCCTCACCGGCATGACCCGGTTCTCGATGCGCACCTTCTCCCTGATGTGGCGCTGGCGCAGCACCCGGTAGAGGACCTTCTTGACGTCCTTGCCCTCCGGCATGGGCAGGACGTAGCTGCCCGAGCGGTGCACGCGGCGCACCGCGTACTCGCCGTGCTCGTCCTTCTCGAACTTGACCCCGTACCGTTCCAGGCGGCGCACCATGTCGTAGCCCCTGGTGGCGGTCTGGTAGATCGTCTTCTGGTTGACGATGCCGTCGTTGGCCCTGGTGATCTCGGCGACGTAGTCCTCGGGGGTGGCCTTGCCGGGGATGACCGCGTTGTTGACGCCGTCCATGCCCATGGCGAGCGCACCGCTGTGCCGTACGTGGGCCTTCTCCAGCAGCAGCACCCGCGCGCCCCGCTCGGCGGCGGTGATCGCGGCCATCGTGCCCGCGGTGCCGCCGCCGACGACCAGCACGTCGCACTCCAGGTGCAGGCGGTCCTCGATCGAGGGGATGTCCATTCACAACTCCTTGAGGATCTGGGCGCGCAACGCGGCGCGGTCGGCGGCCGGGTCGCGCGGGCCCGGCACCTCGATCAGGGCGCGTACGCCGCCACGGCCGAGCACCACCACCCGGTCGGCGAGCAGCAGCGCCTCGTCCACGTCGTGGGTGACGAAGACGACCGTCGCCCTGGTGTCCGCCAGCACGTCGAGCAGGAGCGACTGCATCTCGGCGCGGGTCTGGGCGTCGAGCGCGCCGAACGGCTCATCCATCAGCACCGCACGGGGCGCCCCGGCCAGGGCGCGGGCGAGTTGCACGCGCTGGCGCATGCCGCCTGACAGCTCGCGGGGCAGCCGGTCCTCGTGCCCGGCCAGGCCGACCCGGGCGATCCACTCCTGGGCGGCCGTCCTGCGCTCGCGCTTGGGCAGGCCGCGCACGCGCAGCGGCAGCTCGACGTTGCGCCGGACACTGCGCCAGGGCAGCAGGGCGTCGTCCTGGAAGATCATCGCGCGGTCCCGCGAGGTGGCCGCGACCTCCTCGCCGCCGGCCACGATCCGGCCACCGTACGGGCGCAGCAGCCCGGCCAGCGCGCGCAGCAGCGTGGACTTGCCCGACCCCGACGTGCCGACGACCACCAGCACCTCGCCGGGACGCACTGTCAGGTCCACGTCGCGCAGGACGGGGTCGCGGGCGTAGCCGAGCGACAGCGACTCCAGCGTGATCCCGATGCTCACGACCCGCTCCCCTCGGCCCGCGGCAGCCACCGCGTCACGCGCCGCCCGACCAGCTCGACGGCGGCCGAGGTGAGCCAGCCGAGCAGGCCGATGGTGATCATGCCGACGAGGACGGCGGGGTAGTCGACGATCGTGTACGACATCCAGGTCCGGTAACCGACCCCGAACTCGCCGGAGATCATCTCCGCCGAGATGACGCAGATCCAGGCCACGCCCATGCCGACCGACAGGCCACCGAACACGCCGGGCAGGATGCCGGGGAGCACGACGTACCAGAGCACGTGGCGGCGGTCGCCGCCGAGCGTCCTGACGGCGTCCTCCCAGAGCGTGGGCAGGGCGCGTACGGCGTGGCGGGTGCTCACCATGATCGGGAAGAACGCGGCCGCGCACGTGATGAACACGATGCCCTGCTCGTCGGCGGGGAAGAGCAGGATGGCCACCGGCACGAGCGCGATCGCCGGAATGGGCCGGACGGCCTCCAGCAGCGGCAGCAGCACGTCGCCCGCCTTCGTGGACCTGGCGACCAGCACGCCGACGGCGATGCCCGCCACCGCCGCCAGCCCGAACCCGGTCAGGATCCTGATCAGGCTCTGCAGCAGGTCGAGGTAGTAGACCTGGGTGGTGAGCCGGTTCGCGGCGTGGGCGGCGATCTCCCCGAGCGTGGGCAGCCGGTCGAACCTCAGCCACAGGCGGGCGTCGGTGACCGTGAGCACTTGCCACAACCCGGCCGCCACCAGCACGGACGCCACCCGGGTGAGCCGCCGCCGCGTTCTCCCGCCGTTCGCGGCGCGCTCCTGTGGCACCGCCGGCGCCTGCCGGGGCGGGGCGGCGGTGCGCGTCTCCACGGTCATCGGGGATCAGCCCCCTTCAGCGCCTCCGCGTAGGTGACGGGCTCGGCCTCCGGGTGCTGCTCGCGGTAGGCGTCGGCGCCGTCCTGCGTGGTGAAGGGCAGGAACTCCGCGGCCCTTCCCGCGGAATCCTTGGCGGGGGCCTTGAGCCAGACGGACCGGTCGGCGAACCACCGGGTGCCGGTCACCGTGTCGGGCACGTAGGCCGCGCGCACCCGCCGGTCCGCGGCGGCGACCGCACGCAGCAGGCACGTGGGGGTGGCGGCGGGCCTGGTCGTGCTCTCGCCTTCGAGCCAGAGCTCGGACGCGGTCTGCGGCTTGTCCACCGGCACGCCGCAGACGGCGTCGGCGCCGGTGATCGCGGCGGCGTTCGCGGTGCCCGCCCGGTCCGCGTCGTACGTGGGCCCGTACGCCTTGCGCAGGTAGGAGTCGTTGACGAAGGAGGCGACGTCCACGCCGGAGAAGTCCTGGCTGATGCGCTTGAGGTAGGCCACGTCGTGCTGGTGCGCCTGCCGCAGCGGCTCCTTCAGCGTGACGTCGAAGGTGGCGATGCCGCCGCGGCCGTTGTAGAGGTAGACGACCTCGGGCGGCAGCCCCGTGGCCTCGGCCACCGACTCGGCGGCCTCCAGCGGGTGCTCGTGCAGGTAGCGGGTGGCCTCGATCTGGGCCTTGAGGAAGGCGTCCACGATCTCCGGGTGCTCCTTGGCGTACGCCTGCCGCACCACCACCCCGTGGAAGGTCGGCACGTCCAGGGCCGAGCCGTCGTACACGAGCCGGCCCTTGTCCTGGAAGGCCAGCAGCCCCGGCCAGGCCACGAACTGCGCGTACCCCTGGACCCCGCCCGACTCGAGCTGCGCCGCCCCGACGGCGGGCTGGTGGTTGACCGTCTCCACGTCCGTGACCCCGGCCTTCTCCAGGGCCTGGACCAGCGTGCCGTGCCCGGCCGAGCCCACGCTGGCGGAGATCTTCGTACCGGCCAGGTCGGCCAGCGTCTTCGCCTTGGACGTGGTCGGCACGAGCACCATGTTGAGCCCGCCGCGCAGGTTGTAGCCGGTGGTGGAGATCAGCTCGGTGCGGGCGGCCGGGACGGCCTGGGTGCGGGAGGCGTTGATCAGCAGCGGGTAGTCGCCCATCGACCCGATGTCGATCTTCCCGGCCACCATCTTGGCGGTGATGGGCGCGCCGGTCTCGTAGTCCTGCCACTCGACCTGGTACTTGTCGCCGAGCCGCTTCTCGAGATAACCGAGCGAGCGCAGCAGGGTGCCCGCCGTGACCGTGTTGATGGTCTTGGACTGGTAGCCGACGACGAGCCTGGTCTTCCCGGTGTCGCCTGACGGGCCGGAGACCGAGCAGGCGGCGGTGGCCACGAGGATGATCGCGGCCGTCAGAGCCTTGCGCATGGCGCGTTCCTTCATCGCAGCAGGTACGGGATGTTGATGGTGACCGCGTCGACCGGGCAGCGGGCCGCGCAGGGGCCGCAGTACCAGCACTCGTCCACGTGCATGTACGCCTTCCCGGTCTCGTCACTGATCGCCAGGGAGTCGAGCGGGCACGCCTCGACGCACAGCGTGCAGCCGTCGATGCACAGGGCCTCGTCGATCGTCACGGGGACCTCGACGCGCTGGTTGATCAGGGCCATGCGGGCTCCTCCTCCGGGGTTCGTCTCAGGTGGCCGCGCATGGTCAGCCGGTCGCCCCTGAAGCGGATGAACTCCAGGTCGACCGGCCTGCCGTCGGCCAGGTATGTGAGCCGCTCGACCATCAGCAGCGCGGCCCCGCGCGGCGTGCCGAGCGCGGCGGCGGTGTGCGGATCGGCGTTGACCGCCTCGAGCGTGAGCTCGGCCATGCCGAGCGGACGTCCGGCGATGCCCTCGAGCAGGACGAAGATGTCGTTGCTCGTCAGGTCCTCGTCGAACAGCGGCTCACCGACGTCGCGGACCAGGTAGGTGAGGTCGAGCGAGAGCGGCAGGCCGTTCAGGCTGCGCAGCCGCTCGAGGTAGACGACCTGCTCGCCCGGTTCGAGCCCGAGCCGCGCGCTGACCGGGGCGGGCGGCTCCATCAGTGTCATGGTGCGGACCTGGTTGGTGACCTGCCCGTGCTCGTGCAGGGTCTCGGCCAGGCCGAGCAGGCGGTGCAGGCCATGGGGGTACTTCTCGGCCGCCACCGTCGTGCCCACGCCGGGGCAGCGCTCGACCAGCCCCTCCTCGCGCAGCAGGTCGAGCGCCTCGCGTACGACGTTGCGCGAGGTGTCGAACTCGCGGGCCAGCGCCGCCTCGAGCGGGAGCTGCCCGCGCGGGAAGCCGCCGCCCTGGATGATCTGTCTTCTCAGCAGGTCGGCGACCTGCCGGGCACGATCCGCCCGGCGCCGCCGATCGTCGAGCGCCACCCGTTCCATGGCCATCAACCTACTTAATAGGTAGGAATAATGGAATAACGGAGAGGTTGCGCCACCTGCGAAGACGCCCATCCCGGCGCTGACCTGGCAGGCAACCGCCACCCCACCAAGATCTGCCACCCCTCACCCCGCACGCCGCACCGACCCACCCAACGGCCCGCCGGCATGCCCACCATGGGGAGGGCCGAGCCGGTCGGCCTCGCTACCGAGGTCGCCGGGGAACACCGCGACCGGGAGCGGGCGCGTGTGGCGTCCGCCGTCCCGGCCGACATCACCGTCACCCCCGCTCGCCCGGCCGGTCCACGATCGTCGAGGTGAGCAGGGCCGTGGTCCACACCGAGCCCTTGGCGGCCATCAGGTCTCCGCCCGACTGCGAATACTCGTCGCGCAACCAGACCGTGTGCCGGCCCAGGTAGCGGTAGGTCTCCGGGTCGAGGATGTCGTAGTCGCGGAAGGGGGAATCAATGCCGTTGTCGAGCCAGACGCCCAGACCGCGACGGCCGGCCGCGTCGGGGATGCCCTGTTCGATCCGGATGCCGGGGATCAGGGCCAGCGCGCGGAACATGGCGGCCTCCAGCTTCGGCGGCATCACGCCGTACCTGCTGAGGTAGAGCGTGATCACGCGGTAGGCGCGGCTCGCGTCCGGCTCCACGACCTTGGGGACGCCCTCCTCCACCGGCCAGTCGATCCAGTGGCGGTCGCCCGTGACCTTGGCCAGCAGCCGTTTCGGGTCGGTCGGGAGGGCGCGCAGCTTCTGGTCGTACTGCTGCGGCGACAGGTCGTCGTCGCCCGGATCGGGGGGCACGTCCCGGACGACCGGCTTCCCCGCCTCGTCGAAGCCGGCCGTCTGCTTGCCGTCGTAACGCATCCACCGTTCGAAGGTCTGGGTCTCGTCTCTGTTCGGCTGCTTGTCGAGGGTCTTGGTGTACTGCCATTGCGTCGGGCGCGGCACCTCGCCGGCCCCCTCGCGCCTGCCCACGGTGTCGGCGGCGCGCGCCAGGACCACGCTCGGATCGAGGCGTACGGCCTGCGACGGGCCCACCGGGGTGGTGATCGGTGGCTGGGGCCGGGCCACGACCACGGCGACGGCCGTGGCGGTGCCCAGCACGCCGGCGAGAAGCAGGGCCCGGCCCAGTCCGCGCCTGCGCCCGCGCATCCGCCGCAGCAGCCGGCGGCGCTCCGGGACCAGCCATTCCTGTCCCGGTTCCGGGACCACGGCGCGCAGTTCGCGCAGCGACCTCAGGTCATCCATCGAACGACTCCTCTCGGGCCGACGTGGGATCGGATCCGCCGAGTGCCTGCCGCGTCCTGGCCCTCGCCCGGTGCAGGCGGGACCGGACGGTGCCTGTCGGGATGTCCAGCGCCCGGGCCACGTCCTCGTACGACATGTCCGCCCAGGCCACGAGTAAAAGCACCTCCCGGTCGCCGGCCGGCAGCTCCGCCAGCGCCGCGGCCAGGCCGGACTGCTCGGCGGCGACGCGGTCGTCGATGCGGTCGGCGTAGGGCTCGGTGATCTCGTCCACTCCGGTACGCGCGAGCGCCCGGTAGAACCGGACCTCCACCCGGTGGTGCCGCTTGATCAGTCTGGCGGCGATGCCGTACAGCCAGGGGCGGGCGTCCGGATGGGACGTGTCGTAGTGGCGGCGGCGCCGGAAAGCGGCCAGGAAGGCGTCGGAAACGATGTCGTCGGCCAGTGACTCGCCCAGTCGCCTCGCGACGTAACGTCTCAGAGCGGCGGCGTGGCGGTCGAAGAGCTCGGCGAAGACCTCCGGGACCTGCGCGGAGCGCCGGATCAGCTCGGCGTCCGCGGTGCTGCCGGGTACTTCGGCGATCACATGTTGCTCCGTCCTTACGGGGTCTGCTGCCTTTCGCCCGCAGGGCCCGCAAGAGTTCGCGTTCCGCAGTGTGATGTACGTCTCACCTTGCCCCGGGGCCTCGACGGCGGGAAGCCGGCCTCCGGGATCGCCGAACGGCGGCCTCCCCCACGGAGAGACCGCCGTGTGGCGTCGGGTCAGAACTGCTGGTTGTCCAGCGTGTTGACCTTGATGGCGGTGATCTTCACCTGCAACATCCGCACCTGCGCCGTGCCCGCGGGCTTGGTGCAGGCGAAGCTGAGCTGGCCCGTGCTGGTGAAGTTGTGGACGACGTTGAGGAACACGCCCTGCTTGCCGTTCGGCGGCAGGGTGACCTCGGCGTTGTCGGTGTCGGCACCGCCGGCCGCGCTGATGAGACACGTGTAGTTGATCGCCGTGGCGCCGGTGTTGTGGGCGGTGAGCTTCGCAGTGATCGTGTACGCGCCGGTGGACAGGAACGCGCTGAAGCCGGGGCTGAGCGAGTTGGAGTGGATCAACTGGTTGTTCCACCGGCTGATCACCTCCGGGGGCACCGCCTCGGCCGAGGTGACGTTACCCGCCAGCAGCGCGCCCGCGCCCACCACGGTGGCCGCGGCCAGCGCGGACAGGCGCAGGCTCAGGCGACGGCGGGCCGGGACGGTCGACGGCATGGTCATACGATTCTCCTGATGTGGAATGCGTTGCCCCGCGCGGGATCGCACGGGGAGCGCACGCCTGTCACCGGCCGTGGGCGGCGTCCACCGGCTCGCGTGCACCCCGGGAACGTAGCTCTCAAGCGTCCCCGGGGGCCGCGCAGAAATGCCCACCCCACATGTGCCGCGCATGCTTGCGTCCGTGGACGCAGGGCGTACGCGCTGGTCAGCGCCCGCCGACCGACGTCCCGTACGCCCTGATCACCTCCTGCGTCACCGTGGACCCGGCGGCGTCGGACGCCTTGACGCGCAGCGACACCACGCCGGAGGCGGGCCGCTCGATGAGCGCGTCGTACAGGCCGCCGCCCATGGCGCGCACCCTGAGCGCCGGCCGCCAGGTCCTGCCGTCGTCGGCGGACGTCTCCAGGGACACGTTCCCGATCGCGCTCCCCTTCGCCCCCGGCTGGTGGGCGACGGTGAGGCCGAGCCGGGTGGAGGCGGCCTGGTTGGCCACGTCCACGGGCGCGTCGTACGAGACGGCCAGCAGCGGCAGCGCCACCGGGTCGCCTTCGACCCGCTCGGAGTCGAACGTCCACACCGTCCTGGTCCTGGTGGACAGCCGCGCCCACGTCGAACGGTTCTCCACCGCGTACTCGACCCGGTAGGAGGCCCGCTCCTGCGGCAGCCACACCCGCCCTGAGCCGCCCACCTCGGTCCTGGCCAGCAGCTCGGCGCCCTTGTAGATGCGCCAGTCCGACTTCACGCCGTGCTCGAACGGGTCGCTGGGCGCGCTGCCCACGTTCCCGCCCCCGTCGACGAACGCGCGCATGTCCACCGTGAGCACGTCGCCCTGCCGCGTCGTCGGCGAGTCGGCCGGGAACCCCGCCGCCACCGGCTGCTTGAACCAGGTGCGCCCGGTCCGCGCACCCGCCGGGTAGCCGCGCGCGTCGTCGGCGACCGAGACCACGCCCTGCTCCTCCTCGGGCAGCAGCAGGTTGTAGGGCCGCTCGGGCATGTCGGCCGAGACGCTCCACCGCACCCCGGGGGCGGGGCTGAGGTAGTCGGCACGGACGCGGGGCCCGCCGGGCACCGGCCTGACCACGTCCCACGACGTGCTCTCCCAGGGCATCCAGCCGTACTTGGCCTCCGACAGCGCGCCCGACAGCGCGTCCTCGCCGCCCTGGCCGTGGAAGGCCATGTCCACGCGGGCGAGCGAGCGTGTCGTGACCGTGTACGACGGGTCGTCCCTGATCCGGCCGTCCTCGCTCAGGTACAGGTCGTAGACGTACGGGCTCGCCGTCACGCCCCTGGTCACGACGGTGACGGGCCCGGAGCGCAGCAGCCCGGCCAGCTCGGCGCCCTCCCGCTCCGTGAGCATCACGGTCGGGGCGTTCAACTTGGTCTCGTTCCACTCCAGGCGCGGATCCCCGTGAACGGCGACCATCCGGGCACCCGCGGCGGCCGCCGGGTTGGCCTGCGCGGAGACCGGGACGCCCGGGGTGCGGCGGACGAGCGCCAGCTTGCCCCGCACGTCACGGCCCGCGAGCGCGGCGGCGCTCCCGTCGCCGGCATCCACGACCTGTAGGTTCGCGGCGCCGTCGAGGCGCGGGAACTGCGTGGACCGGTTGCTGAAGAACACGGCGTCGGGGTATTCGGGATCGAGGTCGACGCCGGGCGCGCGCATGGTGATCGCCGGCGCCTCCAGCCGCCACCGGGTGGCCACGCTGAACTCGCCCTTGGTGACCTTGGCGGTCGGCTGCAGGTAGAAGCTCTCCTCCAGGCGGCCGTCCTCCAGGAAGCTCTCGGTGTAGCGGGGGCCGTCGGCGGGCGCCCTGGTGTAGATGAGCTTGGTGGCCGCGCCCCTGTTCCGCTTCGTGTCGTGGTCAGGGGTGTCGATGCGCACCGGCACGGCCTTGCGGGCGTCGAGGACGACGTCGGTGTCGCGGGCCACCTCGAGCTGCGGGTTACCGACGAAGCTCTGGTTGAGCACGTCGCCGCGGCCGAGGTAGTCGGCGGGGTCGTACCCGGGCCGCATGGTGTTGATGAGGCCGAGAACCGAGTACGTGCCCGGCGGGACGAGCCAGCAGTAGCCGGAGCCGGTCTCGCACTTCCTGTCGGCGTCGGCCGGCAGCTCCTTGCCGAACAGGCCGCCGTTGTCCAGGTTGATCACGCTGGGCAGCGAGCGGGAGGGCCGGCCGTCCCGCGCCACGGCGCTCACCCGCAGCTTGACGCGCTGGACCTCGACGTTGCCGGTCAGCAGCGTACGGAGCCGGGCGCCCCCGGCCGGGGTGGCGACCAGCTCGGCGCGGACCCAGCCCGCCGCCGCCTTGGCGGGGTCGAGCGTGACGCTCACCTGGCCCTTCCCGCCCGCGGGCAAGGTGAGCTCGCTCGCGGAGAGCATGAACGGGGGGCGCGTGTCGAGGGCGAGCGTGATCGGGGTCTTGCCGGGGTTGCGGTAGGTGACCGTACGCGTCACCGGGTCGCCGGTGCCGACGGTCGAGAGCCCGAAGTCCAGCGGGCCGGCGTCGGCCAGCACCGTACGGGCGAGCGCGCCGGCGATGTCCAGCCGGCCCGCGCCGCCCTTGTCGACGGGCACGCCGGGCAGCGCCTCCGAACTGCCCGCGAGCGCGGACTTGAGCTCGGGGGCGCTGATGCCGGGGCTGGCCTGGCGGAGCAGGGCCGCCGCGCCCGCCGCCTGCGAGGCCGCCAGGGCGGTGCCCGAATAGCGTCCGTAGTGGTCGCCGACGGGCTCGGCGACCTGGGTGTCACGGGCACGGCCCGCCACGACGCCGACGCCGAGCGCGGTCAGTTCGGGCTTGACCGCGCGGTTGAAGCCCACGGGCCCGGACACGGAGAAGTCGGCGAGGGCGCCCGCGGCGTCCACGGCACCGACGGTGAGCGCGGCCGGGGCGTCGGCGGGGCTCTCGACGCACACCTGGCAGCCGCGGTCGCCGGAGGTGATCACGAACAGGGTGCCGTTCCTGGCGGTCAGCTCGTTCACGGCCTCGGTGAGCGGGCCACCCTGGCCGGGCACGCTCACCGCCATCGTCACGACGTCGGCCTGCTGGGAGGCCCACTCCATGCCCTGGATGGCCCACGAGGCCAGCCCGGCGCCGCCGGAGTCCAGGATCTTGCCATTGAGCAGCTTGGCGCCGGGGGCGACGCCCTTGTACGCGCCTCCGGAGGCCGCGCCGGTGCCCGCGATGACGCCGGCCATGGCCGTACCGCTGCCGAAGTGGTCGGCGGGGTCGGCCTCCCAGGTGAAGTCGTGGGCGGCGGTGACCTTGCCGGTCAGGTCGGGGTGGGTGGCGTCGATGCCGCTGTCGAGGACGGCGACGGTCGTCCCCGCGCCGTCGTACGCGCTCGTGGCCGTCCCCGCCGCGACGGCGCTCTTGACCTCCGCCGTGTCCCGCCGGGCCGTGACCTTGCGATCCAGCCAGACCTTGGTCACGCCCGCGGTCAGGCCGGCGGGGGTGAGGAGCCCGGCCGCGAAGGCGGCGGCGTCCTTCTTGGCCAGCTTGACCCCGGCCGCGCCGATGCTCGCCAGCCGGTTGACGGCCGTGGTCCCGGCGAGGGGGACGGGGGCGGCGGCGCCGTACTTGACGATCAGCGGGAGGGAGTCGGTCTGCTGGTCGGTGTAGCCCTGCGCGGCCAGCGAGGTCACGTTGAACAGCTCGGGGTCGAGCCGCTCCGGCACGAGCGCGGCCACGTCGGCGGGCAGCACGGAGAGCTGCCCGCCGTGCTCGACCACCCGGAACCCCGAGCGCGCCGGATCGCCGCCGCGCGGCGTCACGCTCGCCTGCTGCCGGCCGTTCCGGCCGACCGTGACGTGGACCTTGTCACCGGTGACGAGGGTGACGTCATAGCTCCGTTGCTCCTGCGCCGGCACGAGCCCCGGTACGTCGTCGGCCCGCGCTCCCGTCATCGGTGTCACGCTCACCGTCAGCGCGGCGGCAACCGCCACCCATCGTCGATCAGGGCGCCTCATCGGTCTGCCTCCACACTTACGACAAATCAGCCCGCCCAGCGTGGCATCAGCCGCCCGTCAGTGACGGCTTTTCCGCTGGCGAAGTCCAGACATGTCGTAAATCCGCCACAAATCCGGCTACCTCTCCGCCCCCGACGCCGCAGGTCGCGGCAGCAGCAGAGCCGCGGCGCACATCACCCCGGCCGCCACGAAGATCGCCATCCGCGTCCCCGCCCACGTGGCCACGAGCCCGCCGGCGAGGATGAACAGCGGCTGCGTGAGCGTCGTCGCGAACGACCACAACGTCGCCACCCGCGCCATCAGCCCGTCAGGCGTGCGCCGCTGCCGGTAACTCGTCATGGTCGAGTTGGCCGCCCCGGCGAACAGCAGCACCATCCCGAACCCGACCCCGCACATCACCATCCCGACCGTGCCGGGCACGGCCGCCGGAATCAGGAAATACCACGGCCCCCGCAACAGGCTCACCCACCACAGCGCCCGTAACGACCCCAACCGGCCCCCAGCCGAGCCCCGGCGAAGCCGCCCAGAACCGCCGGAAATCCCGCTGCTCCGGAGCGCCGGTCACCCGCAGAGCTGGGCGAAGCGGCGGCTGTCGATGTTGCCGCCCGAGACGATCACGCCGATCCGGGACGGAACGCTCTCGAGCCGCCCCGCCAGGAGTGCGGCCGGCGCGCTGGCGCCGCTGGGCTCCATGACGACCTTGAGCCGTTCGAACGCGAAGCGCATCGCCGCCCGGATGTCGTCATCGCTCACCAGGACCACCTCGTCCACCAGCCGCCTGTTGACGGAGAACGTCAGCTCGCCCGGGGTCTCGGCGGCCTGCCCGTCGGCGATCGTGCGCGGCACGGGGATGGACACCCGCTCCCCCGCGGCCAGCGAGCGCTTGGTGTCGTCGCCCGCCTCCGGCTCCACGCCGATCACCCGGATGCCGGGCAGCAGGCCCTTGGCCGCCGTGGCGCTGCCCGCGATGAGGCCGCCGCCGCCGATCGGCACCACCAGCGCGTCGAGGTCGCCGACCTCCTCGATGAGCTCCAGCGCCGCGGTGCCCTGACCGGCCATGACGTGCGGGTGCTCGTACGGCGGGATCAGCGTCAGGCCCCGCTCGGCCGCGAGCGCCTCGCCGATGGCCACCCGGTCACCGGTGTAGCGGTCGTAGGTGACGATCTCCGCGCCGTATCCGGCGGTGGCCGCCATCTTCAGGGCGGGAGTGTCCTCGGGCATGACGATCACCGCGCTGCTGCCCAGCTCACGCGCGGACAGGGCGACGGCCTGGGCGTGGTTGCCGGAGGAGTAGGTGACGATGCCCTTCGCGAGCTGGGCCGGCGACAGCCGGGAGACGGCGTTGTACGCCCCGCGGAACTTGAACGCCCCGATCCGCTGGAAGTTCTCGCACTTGAGGAAGACCTCCGCCCCGACCAGGGCGTCCAGGGTGCGCGAGCGCAGGACGGGCGTACGGTGGGCGACGCCCTTGATCCGGGTCGCCGCGTCGTGCACGTCGTCGAGGGTGATCGGCAGTGCGTTCGTCATGCTTGCTGCTCCTCCGAGAGGTCGGATCCGGTACGTGCCTGGGACAGGTAGGTGTAGGCGGAGGCGCGCGAGATGCCGAGCCGGGCCGCCACCTGCGGCATGGCCCGGCGCACGGCGAACACGCCGCGCTCGTCGAGACTCCTGAACAGCTCCAGGCGCTCGCCCCGGCTGAGCTCGCCCCACGGCTTGCCCTGCCCGAGCTGGTACGCGTCCACGACCGAGGCCACGACCGCGTCGATGTCGTCGCCGAAGGTGGTGGTCGGCACCGCCGCCTGTCCGCCGGCGAGCCCGGCGAGCTGCCCGATCATGGTGTGGGCCTGCGTGATCGCGGTGATGTCGAGGTTGACGCACAGCGCGCCGAACACGGCGCCACCGCTGTCGCGCAGGACCATCGTGGAGGACTTGATGAGCTTCCCGTCCTGTGTGCGGGTCACGTAGTTGAGCTCGTCGGCGGCCTCGTCGCCCTGCGACAGGATGCCCATGCCGATCTCGCTCATCGACCCGCCGACGCCGCGCCCGGTGACCGAGCCCGCGATGGCGACCACCGAGCGGTCGGGGCGGCGGAAGTCGTGCACGACGACCTCGCAGAACGTCCCCAGCGTCGCGACGATCCCGTCGATGACCGGGGTGAGCGCGGCGATGATGGCGTCCCGCTCGTCCTCCGACGATCCCCTGCGTGGCATGGACGAATTGTATATCGCCTGGACAATTCGTCCAAGATCTCGCCATGCACATTTCCGGTCCGACGCCGCTACGATCACCCACATGGGCAACAGGCCGGACGAATCCCGACGCGTCCCACCCGGGATCGACCCCACCACTCCCAGCATCGCCCGCGTCTACGACTACTTCCTGGGCGGCAAGGACAATTTCGAGGCCGATCGCAAGGTCGCCGAGGAGGCGCTGAAGATCGCGCCCGACGCCCGGGAGGCGGGCCGGGCCAACCGGGCGTTCCTGCGCCGGGCCGTGCGCCACATGGCCGCCGAGGCGGGCATCCGCCAGTTCCTCGATCTCGGCTCCGGGTTGCCCACCCAGGGCAACGTCCACGAGATCGCCCAGGCCGTGGCCCCCGACGCCCGCATCGTCTACGTCGACAACGACCCCGTCGTCCTGGCCCACGGCCGGGCGCTGCTGGAGACCAACGACGTCACCAAGGTCGTGCCGGGCGACGTGCGCAACCCCGCCGAGATCCTGGAGAACCCCGAGGTCGCGGAGTTCCTCGACTTCAGCCGGCCGCTGGGGATGCTGTTCGTCTCCGTCCTGCACCACGTCAACGACGACGAGGACCCCGACGGCGCCATGGCCCGCTTCCGCTCGGTCCTGGCCCCCGGCAGCCATTTGGCCATCGTGCACTTCCACAACCCCGGCGACGAGCACCCGGAGGCCGCCCGGATCGCCGTCGAGGCGGAGCGGAACTTCAACCAGAACCTGGGCACCGGCCGCTGGCGCACCCGGACGGAGATCCTCTCCTACTTCGGCGACCTGGAGCTCATCAAGCCCGGCCTGGTCCCGCTGGCCGACTGGCGCTCCGCACCCGACGACCTCATCCGCCAGGACCTGACCCGCCACAACGTGGTGGCCGGGGTCGGCCGGCGGCTCTGAGCCGGCGAACCCCGCTCACCCGATGGTCAGGCTGCTGTCGCCGTCGATGAAGTAGAAGAAGTCGCCGTCCCCGCCGACCGACGCGTCCGTGTAGTCCCCGTGATGCGACCACGCGCCACCGTCGTCGGCGACCGGCTCCACCCCGGGGGCGGCCGCTCCCGCGTCCCAGCCCTGGTCCCAGCCGGCGCCCCAGGGCTCCTCCACCGCCGTGGCCTCGGCCCCGGCCAGGGCCGCGACGCCGGCCGCGCCCGCCACGGCGACGGCCGCCGGAGTCCAGAACCCGGTCTCCGACGCCTCCCCGGCGTACTCGCGCGACGACTCCCGCGCCCGGTCGAACTGGCTGGTGAAGAGCGACATGGCCCCTCCGTCGCGATCATCGGCGGTCGTGAGAACTCTCAGAAGTCGAGGAACCGCGGCGTCCGTACGGTCTCCCGGGCGGCCCGCAGATGGTCGGCGATCTCGCCGCGCCGCAGGCGTACCCCGGTCCCGCCCGGATAGCGGCGCATCACGTCGAGGACGGCCACCCGCCGGGCGACCGCGCGCAGCACCTGCCCCCTCGCGGCCTCGGGCGCGGCGGCCAGCTCCTCGCCGAGGCGGCGGGCGGTCTCCCAGCGCAGGCCGAAGACGTTCTCGGTCAGGACGTACCCGAGCACCGGCAGCGTGGTGGCGACCAGCGCGTTCCAGCGGTCCAGCACGATGGCCCAGCCGCGCTCGGCCTGGGCGGTCACCTGGGCCTTACGCTGCTCGCCCTGGGCGTGCGACGAGTACGCCTGCGAGATCCCCGACACCGCGAACACCGGGTTCAGCAGCGCCGCCGCGCCCAGCGACAGCGCCGCCCCCGCGTAGCTGACCTTCGGCAGCGCGTCGGGGTCGAGGTCCATCACCCGGGAGAGCTGCATGGCGAGCTGCCCGGTCTCGGCGGACGCCCGCTGCACCGGGGCGAGCGCGGCCCGCAGCCTCGCCTCCTGCGCCTTCAGCCAGTCCGGCTCGGCGCCGTTCGTGACCGCCGCCAGCAGCCGCGCGTCGCGATGCCGTAGGAAGGCCGGCAGCACGGAGGCGACCTGGTCGAGGTGTGCCTGCAGCTCACCCAGCCCCACCTGCAGGACGGCGGCCACGCGCGAGCGCTCGTCGCTGTCCTCGGGCAGCGTGACGGGCCTGGCCAGCCCGTCAGCGCCGACGTCGCCGAGCAGCGCCGCGTGCAGCTCGTAGAACGGGCCGAGCACGGTGTAGAGCAGGTAGTCCTCCTCCAGCCCGACGGCGGCCCGCAGCATGCCGGGCACCTGGGAGGGCTTGGCCAGCGCGTTGCTCCACGCCCGGAGCTCGATGTGGAGAGCCTGGACCAGCTCCGGCTGGGCGACGACCTCCAGCTCGGTCCGCTCGGTCGTCAGCCGCATCGCCGCCCGCGGCAACCCCGGCCTCCCCTCGACGCTCTTGATCGCCTGGTACGGGATCCGCAGGTTGACCCCCGCTCCCTTGACCCGCATGCCGTCAGGCGCGAACGCGCACGCGACCGGCCGCCCGTCGGCCAGCTCGGCGGGCAGCACGCCCGAGGTGAGCGTGCGCTCGGCGGCGGCCCGCAGCTCCGCGTTCTGGTACAGCCGCCGCCCGAACACCTCGGAGGCGCACTCGACCGTCACCGGCCCGTGCGCCGGGCTGAACACGACGAACCGCTCGACCGTCCCCGCGATCCGCAGGTGCGGGTCGCCGAGGTCGAAGTGCGCGAGCACCTGCTGGGAGTCCGGCGACTGGAACTCCAGCTCGTGCGTGGTCAGCACGCAGTCCGCCCGCACCTTGCCGGCGCCGCCCAGCCCGCGCAGCGTCACGGGCGCCGACGTGCCCACCGTGCGCGGCCCCGGCCCGGCCGCCGACCCCATGACGGTCAGGAACGCCTGCCGTACCTGTGGGGTCACCAGGTGCAGGGTCGCGCCGGTGAGAAAATGCCCGCCGAGCAGGGCGCCGCCCCGCAGCAAGACCGCGCTCGGCCCGACGGGAGTCACGGTGACCCGGTTCACGGGCCACTCAAGCGGGATGTCGCCGCGGCTGCGCAACTGCAGCCGCCCTCCCGCGACGACGACGTACGCGGCCAGCTCCTCCGGGGCGGAGTCATCGTCCTCCGCGGACCGGTCGGGCTCGGATTCGTACGCCGGGGTGATGGAGATCGCACAGGGGCTGATGAAGTCAGTGGCGGCGGCGCCGGGCATCAGCCTGCCGCGCAGCCCGGTCAGGGCGGTGAGCGCGGCCGGGTCCAGCTCGCCCGAGGTGAGCTGGATCGTCCGGTTGTGCGGCAGCCGGAGGTCGGCGACGAGCCTGGTGCTCGCCTCGACCAGCTCGATCGTGGCCTCGGGGTCGGCCGCCGGGTCCAGCGAGGTGACGACCGGGTTGCCCAGCCCGCCGGTGTCGTGCACGTACACGGCGGGCTGGTCGGTCAGCAGCAGGGAGCGGGTGCCGGTCCAGGAGAACCCGGACGACTGCCGCTCCATGAACATGTGGTGTCGGGAGCTGTCGAAGACGACCCGCCCTCGCACGGCTCCCCAGGCCACCGACACGGCTGCTCCCTCCTGCCGATGCGGTTCCGCTCTGTAGGTCTGGCTCTCTGTAGGTCTGACTCTGTGTAGGTCTGGCGCTGTAGGTCTGTAGGGATGGTGCTCTTGTAGAGGGCTCGCGTACAGGGATAAATACCCAAAAAACTGATTCGCCGTTCAGCGCCAGTTGGTGAGACGCCGCAAAACGTACTCCACGGGGCCGTAGCGGTGGTGGCGCAACCAGAGGGCGCTGAGCCAGAGCAGCACCGTGTAGATCACCAGGGCCACGCCCATCACCGCGATCGGTGACAGCTTGCCCGCGAGGGCCAGGCCGTACCCGGTGAAGACGAGACAGGCGAGCACGGACTGCCCGACGTAGTTGGAGGCCGCCACCCGTCCCGCGGGCGCCAGGGCGCGGCCGGCGGCGGGGAAGCGCCTGACGACTCGGAGCAGGGTCGCGACGTACGCGGCGGCCAGCAGGATCGAGGTGACGTGGTTGATCGCCACGGCGGCCGTCTCCGTCTCGGCGTCGCCGGCCGTCAGGGCGAGCAGGATCCCGCCCGGGACACCGACGCCGAAACCTGCCCATTGGACGCGCGGCAGCAGCCGCGACCACCGCTCGGGCTCCTCGAACAGCCTGACCTTGCCCGCCGCCAGCCCGAACAGGAACATCGCCAGCGCCATCGGGCCCTGGAAGAGCCAGACCATCGCCACGATGGGCGGATAGAGCTCGAGTTGCAGGGTCAGGACGTCGAGCGGCCCGCCGGTGGCCAGCGCCAGCGCCCTCGTGGCCGCCGCGGGATCGGCCGCCGCCGGCTCGCCCTCCGGGAACAGGATCGACAGCAGCGCCAGCGCCGCCATCAGCAGGGTCAGCACGCCGACGATGACGGAGCCGGTGACGACGGCCGTCTTCGGCCTGACGTTGCGCATGGCCAGCAGGATCAGGCCGAGCAGGGCGTACAGGGTGAGGATGTCGCCGATCCACAGCAGGATCCCGTGCAGCAGGCCGATCACGAACAGCCCCAGGCACCTGCGCAGCGTCCTGGCCCTGACGCTGGCGCCCGCCCGCTCCGCCGAGCGCATCTGCAGCGTGAACGAGTAGCCGAACAGGAACGAGAAGATGATGTAGAACTTCGTCAGCACGAACGCGGTGATCGCCGTGGCCACCGGCCCGTCCGCGATCGGCATGCTGCCGCCCATGGCGTAGCCGGGGTCGGAGAAGAAGCCGATGTTCGCCACCAGGATGCCCGCCAGGGCGAACCCGCGTACCACGTCGATCTCGTGGACTCGGGCGGCGGGCGGGGTGCGCAGTTCCGTCATGGCCCCGAAGCTACGGACGGCGCGGGGATCCCGGCATCGAACCTTGGTCTCACCCCGGGGTACCAAAGCATGACGATCCCGCGCCGGACGCGGCGCGAAGCACCGGAAAAAGCGAGTGCTCAAAGAAGATGAGCAGATGCTTTCGAAGGTACGCGCGAACCTGGCCGGCCCCATCCTCGTCAAGGTGGCGGCCACCGCCGCGGTGGTCACCCTGGTGGCCGCCACGACCGCAGCCATTCCCGTGGCCGTGACCGCGCCCGGGTATCACGGGCGAGTTCCTGCGGGCCGACCGCGAGTCCGGCCTGCTGCGGGACGAGCGCGGCCGGATCACCAGCTTCGACGTCCCCGGAGCCAAGGGGACGGAGGCGGTCCGGATCAACGACCGCGACCAGATCGTGGGCCGCTACAGCGACGACACCGGCTTCGTCAACGACTCGGCCAGGCCGCGGGGCTTCCTGCGGGACGGCTCGACGTACGTCAGGATCGACGTGCCCGGCGCCCGGTTCACGCTGGCCACCGGGCTCAACAACCTGGGCCAGGTGGTGGGCGCCTCGCTGGACCAGAACGGGGACGCCCATGGCTTCCTCTGGCGAGCGGGCCGCTTCACCCCGGTCGACCTCCCAGGGGTGGCGGGCACCAACCCGATCGACATCAACGACAAGGGCGCGGTCGTCGGCCTGTTCCTGGACACCGACGGCAGGACCCACGGCTTCCTGCTCGACAAGGGCGAGGTCGTGGTCATCGACCTGCCCAGGGCCGCGCTCACGCTGCCGTTCGGGCTCAACGACGACGGCGACATCGTGGGCTACACCATCAACGACGACGGGTCCGAGGTGCACGGGTTCCTGCTGGCCCAGGGCCCCAAGGGGCCGGTCACCCCGATCGACTTCCCCGGCGCGACGGTCACCGCGCCCGGCGACCTGACCGACCGCGGGCTGATCGTCGGCGGCTACCTCGTCGAGGAGGCGGCGGCGCCCGGCCTGCGACTGCTGGACGGCCTGTCGCTGCTGACCCGCTGACCTGCCGATCGGCGGGCTCTGGGCCGCCGGGGCCCGCCGATATGAGTTTTGATGGGGTACTTGGGGCGCATGATGATGGGCTGCACCACAATGGGGGGATGGCATACCCTCCACAGCCTCCGCAACCAGACCCGCACCCGCAAGAACCGTGGGACGCACAGGGCCAGGGAGCGCCGCAAGGGTACGGCCCACCCCCGAACCAGGGCCCCCAGCAACCGCCCTACGGTCAGGGCCCCCCACCCCAGCAGGGCTACGGCCAACCACCCCACGGCCAGGCACCTCACGGACAGCCACCCCACGGCCAGGCACCACCTCAAGGTCAGGCACCTCCCTACGGGCAGGCTCCACCCCCTGGGCAAGCACCGCCCTACGGACAAGCACCGCCCTACGGACAGACGCCACCTCAAGGACAAGCACCGCCTTACGGACAGGCGCCACCCCATGGGCAGGGGTCGCCCTATGGGCAGGGGTCGCCCTATGGGCAGGGGTCGCCCTATGGGCACCCGACCCAGCCAGGCCAGTTCCCGCCTCAGGGATACGTCCGGCAGCCCCCGGCCAAGGGCGGCAACACCGCTCTGATCATCGGCCTGGCCGTCGGCATCGCGGTGCTCCTCCTGGGCGGCGGCGTGTACGGCGCGTACGCCTACCTGAGCTCCCCTGGCCCCATCCCGACCATCGCCATGCCCACCCTCACCTCGTCGCCCGAGCCGTCGTCGGATCCCTCATCATCAGACCCCCCGTCGAGCACCCCCTCGGAGACGGCACCTGCTGAGACGACGCCGGAGCCGTCCGAGACCACCGAGCCGGACGAGCCCGCCACGGACCCCACCGAGACCTCGAAGCGCGCCCAGCCCGGATCGCCGCTCACCCACGACGAGTTCCGCGACTGGAACTTCGCCCTGGGCAGCGTCAAGTACAACGCCGACAAGGTGGGCGGCTGGACCTACGACTCCTGCGACCCGGTGGACGCCCGGGGCGCGCTGGCCAAGAGCCAGTGCATGAGCGCCGTCGAGCTCGCCTATTCCGCGTACGGGGGCCACCTCAAGGCCGTCCAGGTCATGATGTCCTTCCCCACCGACAAGGCCGCCAAGACCGCGGCCGACCGGCTGGCCAAGCTGGACTCGGACGCGGTGAAGTGGCGCAAGAGCAAGGTGCACACCTCGTACGTCTACGGCAAGATCCGCTCCAGCGCGTCCAAGAAGTACGTCGTCGTCACGATCGTCACCGCCGACCAGTCAGCCCGCTCCAAGGCCACGAACTTCCACGCCTACCTGCAGAGCGACCACGCGAGCTACTTCCTCCTACGCGACCTGACCATCACAAGCTGACCCCTCACCCGGCTCCGACCGACGAGGGACGTCACTCCAGCAACCCTCGTTGCCGGGCTGCTGCGGCGGCCTGTGTGCGGGTGGCGACCTCCAGTTTGCCCAGGATGTTCGACACGTGCACGCTCACCGTCTTCTGCGCGATGAACAGCCGCTCCGCGATCTCCCGGTTCGTCAGCCCCTCCGCGACCAGCCGCACCACCTCGAGCTCCCGAGCCGTCAGCCCACCGTCCCCCGGCGCGCCGTGCCGCTGCCCGTGCCGCTGCCCGCCGCCCCCCGGCCCGCCGAACCGAGCCCGTCGCCCGAACTCCAGCAGCGCGTTCTCCAGCGGCACCGCCCGCAGCT
The DNA here is from genome assembly GCF_040654715.1 of Nonomuraea sp. NPDC050643. NCBI lineage: Bacteria > Bacillati > Actinomycetota > Actinomycetes > Streptosporangiales > Streptosporangiaceae > Nonomuraea > Nonomuraea sp. NPDC050643. Next base: position 58,069 of record NZ_JBFAIM010000013.1, read on the forward strand.
TGCCCGCCGTCTCCCTGGCGAGGTCCCACTCCGTCTGCGCCGCGTCGCGGTCACCGGCCGCCAGCAGCGCCTCGGCCAGCCGCCACCGCGCCCGCGCCACCTCGTAGACGAACCCGAAGTCGAACGCCGACACCACCTCGCGCCACAGGTCGACGTCGAGCCGCCCGTGCACACGATGCCACTCGGCCTCCACCCGCGCCGCCCAGGCCAGCCCTTCGGGGCCCAGGTGCCCGCGTTCGCCGGTGGGCCCGGTCTCGACCGAGACGCGGGCGCGGGCGCGCAGGTCGTCGGCGCCTTCGGTGGTGCCCAGCTCGGCCAGCGCCCACAGCCCGATGGCGGCCATCCGCAGCGCGCCCGCGTCGCCCTCGACCATCGGCGCCAGCACCGCGCGCACGTGGCCGAGCGCCGCCGCGGGGTCGCCGTGCCACAGCGCGTGCTCGGCGGCCAGCCCCCTGGACATGTAGGAGGCCAGCTCGTCGGACCAGAACGGCCGCAGCCAGCTCAGCCGCCCCTCGACCGCGGGCAGGTCGCGCGCCACCTCGATGAAGAGCGCGAACGACGACAGGATCGCCTCCGGCAGCGTGCCCACCCGCGCGCCGAACCCGGCCGCCACCGACTCCGCCTGATCCCACTCCCCCGCCACGTAGTGGATGAGGAAACGCAGGAAGCGCAGGTCGGTGCCGTAGGTGCTCCACTTGAGCCCGGTCTCGGACGCCATGCGGATGCCGTCGTCGGCCACCTCGGCGGCGTGGGCCAGCAGGCCCTGCTCGTAGTGGATGCGGGCGTGGTGGAAGCGGGCGCGCAGGTCCATGGCCAGGTCGCCGGTGCTCTCGGCGGAGGCGGTGTCGACCAGCTCGTGGGCCCTGGTCACGTCGCCCCGGTGCTCGACGTAGGTGGCCAGGGTGAGCAGGGCGCCCACCTCGGCGTCGCGGGCCCCGGAGGCGCGGGCGGTCTCCAGCGCGCGGCTGGACATGGCCTCCACCTCGTGGTGCCGCGGGCTCCAGAGCAGCGTGCGGGCGTAGGTGGCCAGGGCCCGGGCGAGCGCGGCCGGGTCGTCGGCGCTCTCGACCGCCCGCTCGGCCGCCCCGATCGCGCTTTCGTCCTCGTCTGTCTCGTAGAGGTAGTAGGCCAGTCGCTCGCTCACCTCGGACGTCGGCGGCAGCGCGCGCAACTGGGTGACCGCCCGGTGGTTGTCACCGCTGTCGGCGGCCATGACCGCGCTGCGGAAGGCCAGCTCCGCCCGGCCCTCCCCGGCCAGCTCGGCCGCGTCGGGGACCCGCTCCCACAGGCCGAGCGCCTGGTCGTAGTGGCTGTGGGCCTCGGCGGGCGCGCCGAGCCGCTCGGCCAGCCGGCCGGCCTCCACGGAGGCCGCCAGCGCCCCGGCCAGGTCGTGACCGGCGAGGTGGTGGTGGGCCAGCTCGGCCGGTGCGGTGAGCAGGCGGGCGAAGGCGGCGTGCAGCCGGGTGCGCTCGCCGGGCAGCAGATCGGTGTAGACGGCCTCCTGTAGGAGCGCGTGGCGGAAGGCGTAGCCGTAGCCGTCGACCCTGAGCAGCCCGCGCGAGACGATCTCCCTGACCACCTCCTCGAACTCGGCCGGCGGCAGCCCGGACACCTCCCGCAGCAGCTCGTCCTCCACCCGGCGCCCGGCCACGGCGGCGGCGCGCAGCACCCGCTGCCCGGCCTCGGACAGCACCTCGACCCTGGACATCAGCAGGCTGGCCAGCCCGTCGGGCAGGCTGTCGCCCTCGGCCATGGCCGCGAACAGCTCCTCCGCGTAGAACGGGTTGCCTTCGGCGCGGGACACGATGAGGCCGAGGCCCTGAGCGTCGACCTCGCCCAGCGTGGCGATGTAGTCGGACATCTCGCCGGAAGCCAGCGGCCCCAGCTCCACGCTCATCACGGTGGGCAGCCGCTTCAGCTCGGCCAGCACGGACCGGAGCGGATGGCGGCGGTGCAGGTCGTCGGTGCGGTAGGTGCCGACGACGCAGACCCGCTCGCTCTGCACCATGCGGCTGAGGAAGACCAGCAGGTCGCGGGTGGAGCGGTCGGCCCAGTGCAGGTCCTCGATGACGAACAGCACCGGCTGGACGTCGGCGAGCAGCCCGAGCAGCGAGCCGAACAGCCGCTGCTGGGTCAGCCCGGTCGACGGCGCGCTCTCCATGCCCGGCAGGAGCTGGCCCAGCATGGGATGGGCGGCGGCGGCGTCACGCACGGCCGGCTCCGCGCCGCGCAGCGCGTCGGCCAGCGGCAGGTAAGGCAGCGCGTCGCCGAGCTCGGCGCACTGGCCGACCAGCACGTGGAAACCGCGCTCGCGGGCCGCGGCGACCAGCTCGGTGGTCAGCCGGGTCTTGCCGATCCCGGCGTCCCCGCCGACCAGCGCCACCCCTGCCGTGCCGTCGGCGGCGGACTGGAGCACCCGCACGAGTCCGGCCAGCTCAGCAGAGCGCCCGACGAGAAGACCGTTCACGTCAGAAACTATGCCATGCTCCACCGACATTCGATTGGTCCAGGAAACCAGCCGATAATTGGCCTTCTTCTCCATACCAAAACCCGCTTACGCTGCTATTTCGTGATCCCTCCGACAACGTTCGCCCTCTTCGTGACTGTCTCCCTCACCCTGGTGATCATCCCGGGCCCCAACCACCTGTACATCACCGCCAGAGGGCTGGCCCAGGGCCGGTCGGCGGGCCTGGCCAGCGCGTTCGGCGTGGAGACCGGCACCCTCCTGCACATCGCCGCCGCCGCGGCCGGCCTGTCGTACGTGATCTCGCAGTCCGCGACGCTGTTCGCGATCGTGAAGTGGGCGGGTGTGGCCTACCTCGTCTACCTGGGCATCCGCGCGTTCACCAGCAAGCAGGAGGAGGCCGGGAGGCCGGAACCGCAGCCGCTGCGCAAGGTCTACCTTGAAGGCGTGCTGGTCAACGTGCTGAACCCGAAGGTGGCGCTGTTCTTCCTGGCGTTCCTGCCCCAGTTCGTGAACCCGAGCGCGGGCTCGCCGGCCCTGCAGGTGGTGCTGTTCGGCCTGACGCTGCTGCTCCTGGGGCTGATCTCCGACATGGTGTACGCCCTCACCGCCGGCGCCCTCAGCACCCGCCTGCACGGCGCCGCCAAGCCCCTCCGGTACGTCAGCGGCATCATCTACCTGAGCCTGGGAGTGATCACGGCGTTCGCCGGGAGAAAATGAGCCCTATGGCGCCGAGGAAGCAGCAGCAGATCTTCGATGCGACGTTGCGGCTGGTCGCGGAGAGAGGCTACGACGGCCTGACCGTCGAGGGCGTGGCCGACCATTCGGGCGTCAACAAGACGACGATCTACCGATGGTGGCCGTCCAAGGCCGCCCTGCTGGGCGCGGCCCTGGTGGAGTCCGACGTCCTGGGCTTCGAGCCGCCCGACACCGGCAGCCTGCGGGGTGACCTGGTCGTGCTGGTCGAGCACGTCGTGCGCCTGCTGACCGAGCCGCCCGGCAGCGAGATCGCCGTCGCCGCGCTCGGCGCCGCCGTCCGCCATCCGGAGCTCGACGTCCGGCGCTTCTTCGCCGACCGCTTCGCCAGGGAGCGGGAGATCTTCGAACGGGCGGTGCGCAGGGGCGAACTGAAGGCGTCGGTCGACCCGATGCTGATCGTCGACCTGCTGGCCGGGGCCGTGTGGATGCGCGCGGTGTTCAGGGGCCTGCCGGTGACGGAGACCTTCCCCGGTGAGGCGGTCTCGGCCGTCCTCGACGGCGTCTAGCCGGCGGCTCCGGCCCCTACGGCTGCCCATCGCGGCCTGGGGCAACGGCGGCGGGTCAGGGCGCGTCGGGCGGCCTGGCTCAAGTGGCGGCTCAAGGGCGACGCCGCCGCCGAGGCGATGTTCGTGGGCCGAGCCGCGGGCCGTGCTCCGGCCGGTGGCAGGCGATGCGGAAGAACCTGTCGTGAAAGCCGGTGGGCGGTGGGTCGATGATCATAAGATCCCCGGGTGTCCCAAAAGAATAGACAGCGCCGGTGGCCGGTGATCGCGTTCGCCGTGGTGATCACGATGCTGCTGGGAGCGGCCGGGCTCTATCAGGTGGCGAACGCGCGTACGTTCCAGGTCGCCGGAAAGCTCACCAACCGCGTGGAGACGAGCGAGAAGCTGGTGGCGCTGACGTTCGACGACGGGCCCGACCAGCACACACCGGAGATCATCGACGCCCTGGCGGCGGAGCGCGTGCCGGCCACGTTCTTCCTCGTCGGGTCCCATATGGCGGCCAACCCCGGGATGGCCGAGTCGCTGGTCAAGGCCGGCCACCAGCTCGCCAACCACACCTACACCCACCGCAGAATGATCTTCGTGTCGGAGGAGACGGTCGCCGACGAGATCGAGCGCACCGACGGGCTGATCAGGTCCGCCGGGGAGCAAGGGGAGATCTTCTTCCGGCCGCCGACCGGCAAGAAGCTGATCACCCTGCCGCTCTACCTGTCCGAGCACAACAGGCACACGGTGATGTGGGACCTGGAGCCCGACTCCGGCGCCACCCCGACCTCGGCGGAGATCGTCACGCAGGTGCGCGAGGAGGTCAGGCCCGGCTCGATCATCCTGCTGCACCCCTGGTACGCCGGCGGCCAGAACACGCGTGACGCCATCAGGGACCTCACGGCGACCCTGCGCGCCGACGGCTACCGATTCGTCACCGTGGCCGAGCTGCTGTCCCGCGGGTGACCGGGGCCGCCTGGAGGGCCGCCTACAGGGCCTCTGAGAGGGCGGCCGGGATGCGGTCGAGCACGGGATGCGGCACCAGCCCGTAGGCGTAGAAGTCCACCGCCAGCGCCCCGGCCGCCTTGGCCCCCCGCGCCTTGGCGACCAGCCGGTCCGTCGAGTCGCTGTCGGGGTAGCCGGGCCGCAGCACCGCCCGCACCTCCCGGTCCTTGCCCACCGACCGCAGGTAGGCCCCCACGTCGTCGGCCACCCGCGCCGCGTCCCGCGCGTACGCCAGCACCCCGAACGCCGGCACCAGGTCCCCGAGCGCCACCAGGTCGACCCCGAGCTGCCAGGCGTCGTGCGCGGCCAGCCCCGGGGTCGGCAGCCCGTCGGTGTAGCCCTTGACCGCCCCGGTCGAGTCGATGAACACCAGCTTCGACCCGTCCTCGGCCACCGCCGAGGCCACCTCGGACACCAGCGTGGTGACCGTCTCGGAGCGCGCCCGCGCGTAGGCCACCACGTCGGGCCCCGCGTACGCGGTCAGCGCCGCCCTGGTCACCTCACCCTGCGCGGGCGGGTCGCCGTCGAACACCCCGCCCACGATCCGGGCGCACTCGTCGCGCGCCACCTCGGCGTTCACCCCGAGGTCGGTCGCCCGGCGCATGCAGTAGTCGCAGAAGCAGAGCCCGAACAGGTAGGCGTCCATCGGCCCGAGCGGCACGAACGAGCGCTGCGGCTTGAGCGGCCGGAAGTGCAGCGACTCGGCCACGACGCTGTCCACCCCGAGCCGGGCGACGGCCCGGGCCAGCGCGACGGCGTAGTCGCGCACATCGGGGTGGGCGGGGCACAGGTCGGTGAGCGAACCGCGGTCGCCGAAGCAGTCACGAACGGTCACATCCGGATGTTCCATGCCCAGCGTGGCGTTACGCAGGAAGACCGTCCATCCGTGGAGCTTCATGGACCGCTTCGCGCACTCTTCGCGGAGCCCGTCGAAAGCGCTCAGAAAGCCCGGCACAGGAGCCAGCCGGAGCCCGTCGAACAGCTCGGCCGGCGGGACGAAGTGCGCCCCGTCGTGGCGCAGGGTCAGCCTGGACAGTCCGTGGGGGGTGACGTCGCGGGAGGCGTGGTGCACGGCGCCGACGGTGATGCCCGACACGCCGTAACCACTGATCCTGTCGAGCACCCGCTCGACGCCCTCGCCGCGCAGGTCCTCGACGAAGACGTACACCGAACTGTCCACAACCGAACCTTAAGCGCTCTTGTGCGCGACGAAGTCGATCTCCACCAGGATGTTCATCAGGTCGGACCCCACGGTCGTCCGCACCGGGTAGGGCTGGCTGAAGTACGACTTGTACACCTCGTTGTACGCGGCGAAGTCCCGCTTGAGGTGCTGCAGGTGGACGGTGGCCTTGACCACGTCGTCGAAGCCGAGACCGTGCGCGGCCAGGATGGCGCCGAGGTTGCGCATGGTCTGGTGCGTCTGGGCGGCCACGTCGTCGCCGACCACCTCGCCGGTCTCCGGGTCGAGCGGCCCGGCGCCGGAGGTGAAGACGAAGTCGCCCACCACGAGCCCCTGGGAGTAGGCGCCGATCGGGGCGGCGCCCTCCGAGGTCCTGAGCTCCTTTTTCACGCGATCTCCCTAAAAATTGGTGCTTATCGTGTCAACGACACGGTAGTCGCGGTCGACCAGGGGCAGCACCCGCCACTTGTCGAACGCGGTGCAGGGATGGGAGATCCCGAAAGCCAGCAGGTCACCCGGCTTGAGCCCGTCGGCGCGCACGACGGTGTGCTGGTCCTGCATCTTCATGATCGTGACCCCGCCGCGGCGCGGGATGGGCAGCCCCTCGTCATAGGGCGCGTCGCGCTTGCCCATGCCGACGATCGCCAGCCCCGGCTCGGGCGTGGACAGCACGTGCGCCCACACCTCCAGCGCCGGGCGCAGCTCGCCCTCGATGCGGTTGAACGGCGTGCGCTCCCGGTAGTAGCCGTCGTCGTGGGTGACGTAGGCGCCGCTGCGCAGCAGGATCCTGGCCTGGGTGGCGACGAGCTCACGCCCGATCACGTCGAACCACTGACTGCCGCCCACGGACAGGATCGGGTTCTTGACGCGGACGTGTTCGACGGCCTCCTGCAACAGATGCAGATATTTCCGGACTTCTTCGCTGGACTTGAGCCCGCCCTCGTACCCGGCGATCCCGGCCAGCTCGACGCCGGGCGTCCGCTGCACGTGCGCGACCACCTCCAGCAGCCCGGACAGCGTCCGGCAGCCGGCCCGCCCGCCCTCGTGCCCCAGCTCCACCAGCACCCGGAACGGCCTGGCCCCGGCGTGCCGGGCGAGGAGGTCGACCCCGGCGGCGGAGTCGGCGAAGCTCAGGAACTCGAACCCGGGGTCGCCGGCCAGCTCGCCCGCGGCCCACGCCAGCCCCGCCGGATCGACGATCTGGTTGGCCACCAGGATCCGGCCGACCCCGAACCCCCTGACCACCTGGGCCTGGCGCGTCGTCGCGACCGTGAGCCCCCAGGCGCCCGCGCCGAGCTGCAGCGCGGAGATCTCCGGGGACATGTGGGTCTTGGCGTGGGGGGCCAGCTCCATCCCGTGATCGCGGACGAAGGCCGCCATCGTCGCGACGTTGTGCTCCAGCGCGTCCCGGTGCACCACCATCGCGGGAAAGCCGAGCCCGCCGTCGAAGATCGACTGACCGAGAATCGCCGGCACAACACCCCCTTTGTCCGCGTCCGACCTTATCCCAACCGCTCCTGGGGTCATGGCCGGAGCGCGCGCCCGGACGTGGCCCCGGTGAGCTCACCGGCGGACAACACGGGCACCCCGGACACGAGCACGTCGTCGACCCCGGCGGCGAGCGTGCGCGGCGCCTCGTACGTGGCCAGGTCGGCCACCACGGCCGGGTCGAACACCACCACGTCGGCCGCGAACCCGCGCCTGATCAGCCCCCGGTCCATCAGCCCGAACCGCCGGGCCGGATGGGAGGCCAGGTGCACCACGGCCTGCTCCCACGTCCAGTCGCCCAGCTCCCTGACGTGCCGGCCGAGGAACCGGGCGAACGCCCCGAACCCGCGCGGATGCGGATGACCGCCCACGTAGATGCCGTCGGAGCCGCCGGTCTGGGAGGGGTGGCGCAACATCCGGCGTACGGACTCCTCGCCCTCCGGTCCCTCGTCGGGCCGGGCGGACACGACACCCGCCTCCAGCCGTGTCTCGGTCAGCAGACGGCGGCAGAACGCGGCCGGGTCCATCCGCGCCCGCTCGGCCGCCGCGACGATGGTGAGCCCTTCGGCCCACTCCAGCCCCGGCGCGTGCGAGACCGTCAGCCGCGGCCAGGTGCCGGCCAGCGCCGGCCACCACTCGTCGAGCCCGTCGGAGGCGATCATCTCCAGGGCCAGGTCGGTCTCGGCGCCGGGCACGGACGGAGGCAGCACCACCATGGCCAGGATCGTGTTGCCGCGCAGGTAGGGGTAGGTGTCGAAGGTGAGGTCGACGCCCTTGCCGAGCGCCTCCTCGACCAGCGGGTGCAGCACGTCGGCGGGCCCGTGCAGGTGCGAAACGTGCACGGCGGCGCCCGAGCGACCGGCGATGTCCATGACCTCCGCCATGCCCACCCCGGCCTGGGTGCCGTAGGCCCGCATGTGGGTGACGTACGGGAGCCCGCCGAGCGGGGCGCACAGCGCGGCCAGCTCCTCGGCGGAGGCGTAGCGCCCCGGCAGGTATTCCAGCCCGCTCGACAGCCCGGCCGCGCCCTCCGACAGGCCCCGCTCGACGTGCCGCACCATGGCGGCCAGCTCGTCACGCGAGGCGGCGCCGGCCGACGGCCCCATGACGTCGTAGCGGATGGTGCCGTGCGGCAGCAGGTAGGCGGTGTTCACCGCCACGGCCCGGTCATAGCCGCCGAGCAGCTCCGCGACGGTCAGCGGCCCCTCGACAGGCGCCCGGCCACCAGGCCCGCCGCCGGACGGCGGGCCGCCGGACAGCGGGCCGTTGACGGCGGCGAAGTAGCGGGAGGCGTAGGCGACGGTCGCGGCCGAGCCGGGCGCGTAGGAGAGCCCGTCCTGCCCGAGCACGAAGGTGGTCACCCCCTGCCGCAGCGCCGCCTGCTGCACGACCGGATCGAACACGGCCGCGTCACCGTGGACGTGGCAGTCCACGAACCCGGGCGCGACGAAACGACCGGTCGCGTCGATCACCCGCTTCGCCGGCGCGCCGTCCAGCCTGCCGACCGCCGCGACCGTGTCGCCCGTGATCCCCACATCGGCCCGGCAGGGCGGGGCGCCCGTCCCGTCGAGCACCTGGCCACCGCTGATGAGAACGTCGAACCCCACCCCAAGATTCAATCAGAGCGGGAACCCATCGGGGGGCACCGGAGGTCCTTGCCCACCGGCCGATCGGCCAGCAACTCGCGGGCCTGGGATCGGGCGAGGTTCCACCCGTTCCACGGATCCGGCCGGTCCAGCCCGTTGGCCGCGACCACGCCGGCGAGCACGCAACTGCGCTGCGGCTCCGGCAGCCGGTCCAGCGCCGGCACCGCCTCCGCGCCGAGATCGCCCAGGTAGTCGGAGTCCATCTTGCTGGGGCCGCGCACCTCGACCTGCGTATACGCGACCTGCAGATCGGGGTTCACGATCGCGAACGCGCCCAGCCCCAGCCCGGTGACCAGCACGATCGTCCGGGGCAGCCAGCCGGACCCGCGCCCCGCCAGCCGGGCCGCGCCGGCCAGCAGCACGAGGGCGAAGAGCGTGCCGAGCCACCACACGGTGGCCTGCACGGACAGCCGCAACCGCGAGAGCCCGTAGGCGTCGGTGTAGAGGTTCATCCGATGCAGGGCCGAGACCAGCACCACCATGGTCAGCCCGCACAGGACGCCGAGCAGCGCGGCCAGCAGCCAGCGCTCGCGCCGCTCGACCTTGAGCAGCCCGGCGGCCACCGCCACGATGCCCAGCACGAACAAGCTGACCACCACGAGCTGGAAGAACCCCTGCCTGGCGTACTCGGCGTAGGTCAGCCCGGCCGTCTTCAGCACCCAGGTGTTGCCGCCGAACAGCGCCGTGATCTGCACCGCCACGAACGCGGCGAACAGCAGGTTCACCGCCGTGAGCGGCAGGAACCAGATGGTCCTGCTCACGCTGAACTTGGTCTCGGGCCCCACGGGGTCCACCACGGGCCGCAGCGCGACCAGCACCGTGGCCGCCAGCAGCAGCCCGAACAGCCCGAACAGGAAGATCCGCGCGGGCACCGACTCCGCCCAGTCCGGCGCGGTGGTGACCCGCTCCAGATAGGAGGAGAAGACGGGGTCCGCCGAGGCGAACAGCAGCCCGAACACCACCAGCAGCACCGCCGTGATGCCCAGCCCAGCCAGCATCGGCAGGATCCGCCGTCGCGCCGTCAGCCCTTTCAGCGGCTTGGCCAGGAAGTACGGCACGGGTCCGAGCGCGAGCAGGACGGACGCGCCACCCCTGATCACGCCGAGCCATCCGGCGCCCGCGCCGGAGACGGCCAGCGCACCCAGTCCGGCCCCCGCCACGAGCAGGATCGCCACCAGCCAGTCGGCGTCGCGCACCGCCGCCATGGAGATCAGCCAGTACGCCGTCACCCCGAACGCCACCGTCCACGGCGTCATCCGCCGCAGCACCGCGGGCAGCGCCGCCGCGCCGAGCACCATCGCGACCAGGACGATCCCCAGCCCGACCTGCGCATCGGGCAGCGCCACCGCCGCGAACACCCCGGCCCCCGCCGCCGCCGGGAGCAGCCATCGGGGCGGCTCGGGCAGCACGGGCCGGGGGAAGAGCGGCGGCGGCACGTAGGGCGCCACCGGCCCCGCCTGATTCCGGTACGGCGCCGCCGCCTGGTACGCCGCGGCCGCCGCCCTGCGCTCCGACCCCGCCCCCAGAGCGGCTCCGACACCACCCAGGACGGCGGTGCACATGACGAGCGTGACCAGGGCCAGGCCGTCGCCCACGGTCACGCTGACGAGCACGGCGGCGAACATCCCCACCAGGAACCCGACCAGCAACCCGATGACCCCGCCGCCGACCATCCTGGCCAGCCCGCCACCCGGGGACGGCTGAGGCATCACGAACCCCATCCCCGCGGGCGGCCCGCCGACCCCACCCCCGAAGCCCGCACCAATCCCCGGCCCCACCCGCCCAGCCCCGGCACCCACCGGACCCGAACCGACCCCGCCCGGCCCCATCCGACCCGCACCCACACCCACGCTCGCGCCGGCGCCGGCAGTCGTGCCCGCGCCGCCCGGCGCGCTTCCGCTCAGCGCCGCCATCGCCGCCATGGTCGCCGCGCTCGCCGAAGCGGCAGCTCCCGTGGCGGCGGTGGCGGTGGCGGAGTTGGCGCCAGCCGTGGCGGGGGCCGTAGCCCCTTCGCCGTCCCGGCCGCCCTCAGCCGTCACCACGCCCGCGGCGCTCGGCGCGCCCGCCGCGCCCAGCCGGGGCGCGGCCATCACGTCGGACGCCGGCTCTCCTGCCGCCCCCTCACCAGACGCGGCCCCGACAGGAACCGCTCCGGCGTCGCGGCTTCCCTCGGGAGTGAGGTCCGCCTCCACCTGCCTGTCGATCACCTGTTCCGGCCGCCGCACGACTTCCCCCGAACCCGGCTCGGCCTCGAGCGGTACGTCCGCCATCGTCGTCCTCCCTGGTAAATCGACCACCATGCGGCATCCCGCGCAGTCGTCGATGCGAATGGAACCCCCGTGCAGCTCGACGATCTCCTTCACGATGGCCAGGCCCAGCCCGGCGCCCCCGGAGTCCGCCGCGCGCCCGGCGTCCAGCCGGGAGAAGCGCTCGAAGACCCGTCCCCTGGCCGACGATGGGATCCCCGGCCCGAGGTCCGCGACGGCGATCCGCACCCCGTCCCCCTCGGCCGCCGCGCTCACGGTCACCACGCCGTCCGGCGGGCTGTGCCGTACCGCGTTGTCGAGGAGGTTGGCCAGGACCTGGGCCAGCAGGTCGGGGTCGGCGCGCACCACCAGGCCGGCCGGGACCGACGGGCGGATCTCGACGTCCTCGCGCGCCAGCGACGCCTCCCTGACCGCCTGCTCGACCAGCGGCGCCAGCCCGAGGGCCTCGGCCTCGATCAGCCGCGCGCCGGAGTCCAGCCGCGACAGGTCGAGGAGCTGGGCGACGAGCCGGCCCAGCCGCTCGGTCTGGGCGAGCGCGGTCCGCATGGTGACGGGGTCGGGCGCGGAGACGCCGTCCACGACGTTCTCCAGCACGGCCCGCAGCCCGGTGATCGGGGTACGCAGCTCGTGGCTGACGTTCGCGACCAGCTCGCGCCGCTGCCGGTCCACCTCGCCCAGGTCGGCCGCCATCGCGTTGAAGGCCCTGGCCAGCTCCCCCACCTCGTCTCGGGAGGTGGCGCTGACCCGGAGCGTGTAACGGCCCTTGGCGATCGTCTGGGCGGCGCTGGCCATCTGGCGCAGCGGCTTGGTCATGCCCATGGCCAGCACCTGGACCATGATCAGCGCCAGGATCACCGCGACGGCGATCCGCACCTCGCGGGAGAAGCCGGAGGCGATGCCGACCTCGTTCACGACGAACGCGGTGCCCACGGCCAGCACGATCACGATGCCGAGCTTGACCTTGATCCGGCCCAGGAAGTCGAGGGGTCTCATCGCCGTACCAAGGCGTAGCCGACGCCGTGCACCGTGCGCACCACGTCGGAGCCCAGCTTGCGGCGCAGCGCGCGGACGTGGCTGTCCACCGTCCTGGTGGCCGCCGCCTCCGAGAAGCCCCACACGTCGGACAGCAGCCGGTCGCGCTCGAAGACCTGCCCGGGCCGCTCGGCCAGCCGGCGCAGCAGGTCGAACTCGGTCCTGGTGAGCTGCGCCTCCACCCCGCCGACGAACACCCGGCGGGCGGCGGTGTCGATCTCGACCTCGCCCACCCTGATCACGGTGTCCTCAGCCGCGAGCTGGGCCGCCCGCTCCACGCGCCGCAGCAGCGCGTGAATCCTGGCGACCAGCTCGCGCATGCTGAACGGCTTGGCCAGATAGTCGTCGGCCCCGACGCCGAGACCGACCAGCACGTCGGTCTCCTCGCCGAGCGCCGTCAGCATGAGGACGGGCACGGGCCTGGCCGCCTGCATCCGGCGGCACACCTCCAGTCCGTCCAGACCGGGCAACAGCCGATCGAGGATCACCAGGTCCGGATCCGCTTTGCCGTACTGGACCAGGGCGTCCTGCCCATCGCCCGCCACCCGGACATCGAAGCCCTCGGCGGCGAGCCGGTTCCGTACGGCCAGCGCGATCGTCACATCGTCCTCGACCACGAGGATGCGTCGCTGCTCTGCCACGTACGAAAGACTAGAAGCGCGCCGTGCAGACGACACTCCTAAATTTGTGCACATACAGTGCAGACTTGGCTGGTGAACACAGCCGGATACCTCCGCCGCCTCGGTCTGCCCACGCTGCTCAACGCCCCCACGAGCGCGGAGAACCTGCGAGCCCTGCACGTCGCGCACGTCGAGAGGGTCGCCTACGAGGCACTGGAGATCTGGCTGGGCCGCCCCACCACCGTCGATCCCGTCGAGTCGGCCGAGCGCATCATCGGGGGCCGCGGCGGATACTGCTACCACCTCAACGGCGCCTTCTCGGAGCTCGTCGCGGCTCTCGGCTACGACGTGACCAGGCACGTCGGCGGCGTGCAGAACCGAGGGCTGGCGCCCGGCATCACCGCCAACCACCTGGTGCTCACGGTGCGCGGCCTGCCGTCGCCGGACAATCCGGGCGGCGAGTGGCTGGTGGACCTGGGGCTGGGCGACGCGCTGCACGAGCCGCTCCCGCTGGTCGCGGGCACGTACCGGCAGGGCCCCTTCCAGTACGTCCTGCGCCCGTCCGAGGTCGCCCCCGGCGGCTGGCGGTTCGACCACGATCCGAGCGGCTCGTTCGTCGGCATGGACTTCGGCCTGGCCCCCACCGGCATGTCGGCCTTCGCCGACATGCACCAGCACCTGACGACGTCGCCGGCGTCCGGCTTCGTCCGCGTGGTCACGGTCCAGCGGCGCGACGCCTACGGGGTGGACAGCCTGCGCGGGCTCGTGCTGAGCCGGTTGGGGAAGGACAGGCGGTCGGTCACCCTGGGCTCGGCCCGCGACTTCTACGCGGCGCTGGCGGACATCTTCCTGCTGCCGCTCGACGACGTCAGCGCCGGTGAGAAGGACAAGCTCTGGCGCCGGGTTCATGACGCCCACGAAAGCTGGCTGGCCGGTGGTCCGGCATGATGAAGTGGGCCTCGAGATGGGTGAGATCAGGAAGCTGAACGATCGCTACCGGTTGCTGAACCCCCTGGGCGCCTCCGTGCGCCTGGCCTTCGACGAGGTGGCGCATCGTGACGTCACCGTCAGGCAGGTGCGCGTGCCCGCGGAGCTGCGTGACGCCGCGCTGCACGAGGCCCGCCTGGCCGCGGGGCTGCGGCACGCCTCCATCGTGCGGGTGCTCGACGTGCTGGTCGAGGACGGGACGCCGTGGCTGGTCATGGAGTTCGTCTCGGGGACCTCGCTGGAGCAGGCCGTACGTTCGCGCCGCCCGCTGCCCATCGCGCAGGCCGCCAGGGTCGGCGTGTGCCTCCTGTCGGCCCTGACCGTCGCGCACGAGGCGGGCATCGTGCACGGGCGCGTCGATCCCGGCAACGTGCTGCTCACCGCGACCGGGCGGGCGGTGCTCACCGGGTTCGGCTATCCCAGCCTCAGCATGCTGCCCTCCGCCGACCTGTGGTCGCTGGCGGCCACGCTGCACTTCGCGGTGGAGGGCCGCCCGCCGGGCCAGGTGCCCGCCGAGGGCGCCGACCCGTTCAGGTCGCTGGTGCGGGCGATGCTGCACCCGTCGTGGCAGCCGCCGATCGCGGTGGTGCGCGAGACGCTCGACCGGCTGGCCGTGGACCTGCCGCTGGACACGCTGGTCGCGTCGTCGGGGCCGCTGCCGCCCGCCAAGGTGGCGGCGATCGGGCTGGCCGTGCTGGAGCGGCTCGTCGCCTGGGGCGAGTTCCACGGCGGGGTGCAGCCGGGCAACGTCCTGATCGACATGGCCGGCCGGGCCCGGCTGACGCCGCTCCTGAGGTCGGGAACGCTCCCGGCCTACACGGCCCCCGAGGGCGCCGCCACCCAGGCCGCCGATCTGTGGTCGCTCGGCGCCACCCTGTTCACCGCCGTCGAGGGCTCGCCGCCCGCCCCGGGCGCGCCGCTGACGCGGGCGGGGGTGCTGGCGCCCGTCCTGTTCCGGCTGCTGTCGGGCAACCCGACGCAACGCCCCACCGTGGACGAGCTCCGCCGGGACCTGCTGGCCATCGCGCGGGCCTGATCGGCCGCACAACAATTGCGATACATCGCGTATGGAACCAGAACGGTAGGTTCATACGTTGGACGGGGGACGCAGAATGTGGGAGAGGCGGGGCGCGCGCTCCGCGGTCGGAGGAAGTTGAGGATGTCGCCAGTCCAGAAGTACGCCATCGGCGCAGGCATCGCCGTACTGTTCTCGCTGTTCTTCTTGCCCGGATGGGTCACGTTGCTGGTCGTCCTCGGCCTGGTCGCCGCTCCGGTGGTCGGATACCTGATGCTCGACCCGTCGCAGCGCGAGCGGCTCAAGAGGGCCCGCAGGCGCGGCATCGGCCACTGAGCCCGCGGCGGCGGGGGCCCTCAGGCCTCCGCCGCGGCCGGCGCCGACTGCACGCGCTGGGTCACCCGTCGCTCGACGTAGAACGACAGGAACGGCACCGTCCCGCCGAGCATGACACCGAGCATGTACGGCCACGCCCAGCGCGCCTTCATGCCCAGATTCATCACCGCGATCAGATAGATCATGTAGAGCCCGCCGTGGATGGGCGCGATGATCTTCGACAGCGACGCCTCGCCGAAGCCGTAACGCAGCACCATGGCCACGCAGAGGATGAGCAGCATGACGCCGACCACGTACGCGAGCACCCGGAAGGGCTTGAGAGCCGATTCCACCGTTAACCTTCCAGAACCATCTCAGGGGACGACTTGCCGCGGTCCCGATCCGCTCGCACGGCATCGCGTACGAAGTGGAACCACATGAAGACGGCGAATCCAGCGAAGATCCACCAGTTGGCGGCATAAGCCAGATTACGCCAGGTCAGCGTGCCACCCACCACCGGCGGATCGGCCTTGACCTGTGTCAGCGAGCCTGACGGGGGCTGCGCCACGACATAGCCGGTGCGCACCTTCTGCCCGGCCCACAGGTTGACCAGTTCGCCCGTGGACACGGTCTGCACCTGCCCGGCGGGCAGCCCTTCCGCGCGCCGCTGCACGCTGTCGGTGCCCTGCTGCGGCCGCAGCCGCCCGGCCACCGAGACCCTGCTCTCGGGCACGGCCGCCACGGCCGGGTCGTCGGCCTTGGCCACCCAGCCGCGCACCACGGGCATCAGCGTGCCGTCGTCGAGCTTGAGCGGGGTGAGCACCCAGTAGCCGTGGTCGCGCGAGACGTTGCCGCCGGGGGCGTCGACGTCGGCGCGCCGGTCGGCCACCAGGAGCTGGCGGCCGGACTCGTAGAAGCCCTCCGCCGTGACCCTGCGGCCCACGACCTCGCCGGTGAGCTGGGCGCCCATCGGGGCGAGCGTGCCGACCGCCACGGGCTCGGGATCGGAGGAGGCGTGCGGCTTTCCCGAATCTTGGAAAACGCCGAGCTGCCAGCGGCCGAGCAGGATGAACGCGACGAGGACCCCGATCGTGAGCAGGTGCAACCCCATGACGCGGGGAGAGAGCAGGGTCCTCAGCATGCTTCAAAGTTATCCGCCGCAGGGGCCGGTCCCCTAATCAGCCCATCCCTACAGATCCCGCCAAAAGGAGCAAACGTTACAGGCGATCACGCTAGGCTGCTGGCCATGTCTGACCAGCACATAGACCCGGCGGGCAACACCCAGGCCTTCCGCGCGTTCGCCAACGCGCGCGAGCAGGAGGCCAAGGCCACGCCCAAGAAGTCTCCCATCGTGCCCATCATCGCGGTCGTCGCCGCGATCGTGATCATCGGCATCGCCGCCTTCCTGCTGCTCCAGTAACCGACCGACAGCAGCACCCGCCGCGGAGGCCGTGGCGGGTCTTTGTCGTTCCCGCAGTCTGTCCTATATTGGATTGCACGTCCAATAGGAGGCGCTGTGACCGAGCCAGGAATAGTGATCGTCGGGTCCGGCTTCGCCGGGATCTGCATGGCCGTCAAGCTCAAGGAAGCCGGTTACCACGACTTCGTCATCCTGGAGAAGGCCGCCGAACTGGGCGGCACCTGGCGCGACAACACCTATCCCGGCTGTACGTGCGACGTGCCCTCGCACATGTACTCCTACTCGTACGAGCTGAACCCCGGCTGGTCGCGAATGTTCTCCCCACAGGAGGAGATCCAGGACTACCTGCGCGCCTGCGCCGCCAAATACGGCATCACCCCCCACATCCGCTACGGCAAGCACGTCACCTCCCTCGAGTACGACGACGACCGGCGCGACTGGTCGATCACCACGGACGACGGCGAGACGCTGCGCGCGAAAGCGGTGGTCTCGGCGATCGGCGCCCTCCACATCCCGAAATTTCCGGAAATCCCGGGGCGTGAATCCTTCGCCGGCCCCGCCTTCCACTCCGCCGCCTGGGACCACGCGGCCGACCTGACCGGCAAACGCGTCGCCGTCGTCGGCACCGGCGCCTCCGCCGTCCAGTTCGTTCCCCGGCTCGCCCCCACCGCCCGCCACCTGACCGTCTTCCAGCGGTCGGCCCCCTGGCTCCACCCCAAGCCGGACTTCGCCTTCTCCCCCGGCGCCCGCCGGCTCCTGCGCCTGCCCGGCGCGGCCAGGGCCCTGCGCGGCGGCATCTACTGGGCCCTGGAGAGCCGGGCGCTCGGCTTCGCCGTGGACCCGCGGCTGATGAAGGGCCACGAGCGGCTCGCGCTCAGGCACCTGCGCGCCCAGGTCCCCGACCCGGGCCTGCGCCGCGCCCTCACCCCCGACTACCGCATCGGCTGCAAGCGCATCCTCATCTCCAGCGACTACTATCCGGCCCTCACCAGGCAGAACGTCTCACTGGTCACCGACGGGATCACCGAGATCCGGGAGCGCTCGCTCGTGGACGCCGCCGGGGTCGAGCACGAGGCCGACGCGATCGTCTACGGCACCGGGTTCAAGGTGGTCGACGCGCTGACCGGCCAGCACATCGTCGGCAGGGACGGCCTGAAGATCCAGGACGCCTGGCAGGACGGCATCGAGGCCTACTACGGCATCACCACCTCGGGCTTCCCCAACCTGTTCTTCCTCCTCGGGCCGAACACCGGCCTCGGGCACAACTCGGTCGTCTTCATGATCGAGTCGCAGGTCCGCTACGTCGTCGAATGCCTGCGCCTGCTCTCCAGAACGCAGGCCAGGGCGGTGGACGTGAAGCCCGGCGCGCAGCGTGCCTTCAACGAGCGGCTGCACGCCCGCCTCGACCCGCTGGTGTGGAACGAGGGCGGCTGCTCGTCCTGGTATCTGGACGAGCACGGCGTGAACCGGACGATCTGGCCGGGCTTCACCTTCGAGTACTGGGCGCGTACCCGAAGGGTGAAGCCCGACGCGTACGAACTCATCTACTAGTGGAGACCACCATCGCGCTGCCGCCCCCGCGGCGGGTCGGCTCGGCCACGGCCTGGATGATGCCCCTGCCGAGGAACTCCAGCGCCGTGGCGGCCCCGATCTCCGGGTTGAGCGCGAAGCTGTGCCCCTTGGCCTCCAGCTCGGCCCGATAGCGGTCCAGGAACGCCTGCTCGGACTGCGTCTGCGCGGTGTTGCGCTGGGTGGCGCGCGGCGCGGCGAGCGCGTCCGGCAGGTCCATGCCGAACTCGTACCGGTTGACCAGGATCTGCAGGACGGTCGTGATGATCGTCGAGCCGCCGGGCGAGCCGGCCGCCAGCACCGGGCGGCCGTCGTCGAACACCAGCGTCGGCGCCATCGACGAGCGCGGCCGCTTGCCGGGGGCGGGCAGGTTCGGGTCGCCGGGTGCCGGGCCGAACGTGAAGTCGGTCAGCTCGTTGTTGAGCAGCACGCCGCGGCCGGGCACCACGATGCCGTTGCCGCCGGTGGACTCGATGGTCAGGTTGTAGGCGATGACGTTGCCCCACCGGTCGGCGACGACCAGGTGGGTGGTCTCGGGGCCCTCGTCCGC
Organism: Nonomuraea sp. NPDC050643; assembly: GCF_040654715.1. Taxonomy (NCBI): domain Bacteria; kingdom Bacillati; phylum Actinomycetota; class Actinomycetes; order Streptosporangiales; family Streptosporangiaceae; genus Nonomuraea; species Nonomuraea sp. NPDC050643. The sequence continues at coordinate 76,874 of NZ_JBFAIM010000013.1, forward strand.
GATCGGGGTGGCGGTGCCCGACGGCCGCCCGCAGCCCCGGTACGAGCCGTCGGGCTCGCCGGGCGCGGCCGGGTGGGCGATGGCCGTGTCGCCGATCAGGCAGGAGCGCTCCTTGGCGAAGCCGTCGGACAGCAGCTCCTTGAGCGGCACGCCCGGGATGTCGCCGACGTACTTGCCGCGGTCGGCGAAGGACAGCCGGGACGCCTCCAGGTATTCGTGCAGGCCCACCCGGGGCCGGGCCTCGAGGATGTTGAGCGCCTCCCCGACCGTGGAGCCGCCGGAGGAGGGCGGGGCCATGCCGTACACGTCGAGGCCGTTGTAGGAGACCTTGGTGGGTTCGCGCATCAGGGCGCGGTAGGCGCGCAGGTCGGACAGCTCCATCAGGCCGGGCCGGACGTTGCGGGTGCTGCCGGGGGTGACCGGGGGCTGTTTGACGGTGGCCACGATCTCCTTGCCGAGTTGCCCGTCGTACAGCCAACTCGGGCCGCGTTCGCCCAGCTCGCGGTAGGTGTCGGCGAGCTCGGGGTTGCGGAAGGTCGAGCCGACGGGCGGCGGGGCGCCGTTCGGCAGGTAGAGCTTGGCGGTCGAGGTGATGTCCTTGAAGCGGGCGGCGTTGGCGGCGGTCTGGTCGTGGAAGGTCTGGTCCACGACGAAGCCCTGGGAGGCGACCTCGATCGCGGGCCGCAGGGCCTGCTTGAGCGAGATCGTGCCGAACCTGCGCAGGGCCAGGTCCCAGTTCGCGACCGTGCCCGGCACGCCCGCCGACAGGCCGCTGGTGACGCCCTCCTCGAACGGGATGCCTTCGAGCGAGGTCGAGGTCATGGCCTGGGGCGCGGTCTCCCGGCCGTCGATGGTGTAGACCTTGCGCTGCCTGGCGTCGTAGTAGACCATGAAGCCGCCGCCGGCCAGGCCCGACGAGTACGGCTCCGTGACGCCGAGCACCGCGCCGGCGGCGACGGCGGCGTCCATGGCGTTGCCGCCCTTCTTCAGCACACCGATGGCGGCCTTGCTGGCGTCGAGGTCGACGGTGGCGACGGCGCCACCGTACCCTTCGGCGACGGGGACTTTCGGCTGCGGCTCCGCCAGCGCGGGTGGCGCCGACACGAGGGAGACGAATACTGCTGCTGCGGGAACGATCACACGACGCATGGTCTCCACGATGGCCCAGCTACGCCCGTCGCGGTAGGGCCCCCTCACACGCAGGGATGATGCGCTGGTCAGAGGGGTGACCTAGCGTGAGTGACGTGCGCCGGAAGTATGGATTCGACCCTTACCTGGCCCTGATCGTGGCCGTCGCCCAGATGGTGATCGCCAAGGGGGCGTCCTGGGGACAGCGGTTCGTCAGAGAGCCGCTCGACCCCTACGCCTACGCGCTGCTGCTGATCGGGCCGCTCGCCATCCTCGCGCACCGCCGCTTCCCGCTGCTGTCCACCGCCGTCGCGCTGGCCGCGTGCGACCTCTACCTGATCGGCGGCTACGCCTACGGCCCCAGCTTCATCAGCCCGGGCGTCCTGCTGTTCCTGCTGGTCGTGCGCGGCAGGCGGCTGACGGCCTGGTTCATGGCCGCGATGACGCTGCTGTCGTTCCTCTGCTACGCCTGGTGGGTCGGCAACCGCGACGTCTTCCACAACGTGTGGATCCTCACCGTCATCCTGCTGCTGATGGTCGTGGCCGAGCTGATCAGGATCGTCAAGGAGCGCCGGGCCGAGCGGGAGCGGGTGGCGGAGGAGGAGGCCAGGCGGCAGGCCAGCGAGGAGCGCCTGACCATGGCGCAGGAGCTGCACGACGTGCTCGCGCACAACATCTCGCTCATCCACGTGCAGGCCTCCACCGCGCTGCACCTCATCGACGCCAATCCCGAGCAGGCCAGGTCCGCGCTGGCCACCATCAAGACGGCCTCCAAGGAGGTGCTCGGCGAGATGCGCTCGGTGCTGAACGTCCTGCGTGAGGGCGCCCCGCGCTCCCCCACGGCCGGGCTCGACCGCCTCGACGACCTGATCGAGCGGTCGGGGCTGCCGGTGAAGCTCAAACGGGTCGGCTCGCGGCCGCTGCCGTCGCAGGTGGAGCGGGCCGCGTACCGGATCGTGCAGGAGTCGCTCACCAATGCCGCCCGGCACGCGCCCGGCGCCGAGGTGAGCGTGCGCCTGGAGTACGGCGAGAGGGAGCTGGCCGTCCTCGTGAGCGACTCGGGCGCGACCAAGCCCGCGGTGCTGTCCGAGTCGGGCAGCGGCAACGGCATCCCCGGCATGCGCGAGCGGGCCTCCGCGCTTGGCGGCACCCTGGTCGCCGGTCCGTCGGACGGCGGCTTCCAGGTCGAGGCCCGGCTGCCACTACCCGAGGAGACTTCATGATCAACGTGCTGCTGGCGGACGACCAGGCGCTGGTCCGGGCGGGCTTCAAGGCGCTGCTCGACGCCCAGCCCGACATGACCGTGGTGGCCGAGGCGTCCGACGGCGCGGAGGCGGTCCGGCTGGCGGGCGAGCACCAGCCGGACGTGGTGCTGATGGACATCCGCATGCCCGGCACCGACGGCCTGACCGCCACCCGGCTGATGCCGCCGGGGCCGCACATCATCATCCTGACGACGTTCGAGCTGGACGAGTACGTCTTCGAGGCGCTGCGCGGCGGCGCCAGCGGCTTCCTGGTCAAGGACACCGAACCGGCCGAGCTGATCCAGGCGGTGCGGGTGGTGGCGGCCGGCGAGGCGCTGCTGTCGCCCAGCGTGACCCGCCGGCTGATCGCCGAATACGCCACTCGCGCCAAGGAACCGGTCGTCGCCGACGGCCTCGACCAGCTCACCGAGCGGGAGCGGGAGGTGCTCTCCCTGGTCGGCACCGGCATGACCAACGACGAGATCGCGGCCAAGCTGTTCATGTCGCCCGCCACGGCCAAGACGCACGTGAGCCGGGCCATGATGAAGCTGCACGCCCGCGACCGCGCCCAGCTCGTCGTCATCGCCTACGAGTCGGGCCTGGTCAGACCCGGCTGGCTGTGAGCCCGAACCACTGCTCCGCCGCCTCGGCCAGCCCGTCGCCGCCCGCCCAGGCCACGTAGCCGTCGGGACGGATCAGCAGCGCGCCGGCGGGCGGGTCGTCGCAGCGGGCGCTGACGGTCTCGATCCAGTCGTCGTCGAGCGTGGCGCCGCCGCCCAGGTCGAGCAGCACGGGCCGGCCCTCGCGCATCAGCTCGGCCACCCGCCGCCCGCCCTCCAGCCGCAGGTCGGGCACGAACCGCCCGGCCAGCGGATGCCCGCCCGGCCCCGCGCCGGACGTCGCGTCCGGCCCCGCTTCCGGCCCTGCGTCCGGCCCTGTGACCGGCCCCGCGGCCTGCTCTCCGGGGTGCCCGTAGCGGATGCCGGAGTCGTGCAGGAGCGTGGCCAGGTGGCGGGCGGGCTGCTCGAAGGCGAACACCTCGGAGAGCACCTCGCGCAACGCCTCGCCGTCCGCGCCGTCGGCCCGGTCGATCGCCGCCTGCGCGCGGGTCTGCGTGAGCGTGCGCGCGCCGACCGGCCTGCGCTCGCCCTCGTACGTGTCCAGCAGCGCCTCCGGCACCCGCCTCCGCAGCCTGGCGGCCAGCTTCCAGCCGAGGTTGACCGCGTCCGTCATGCCGACGTTGAGCGCCGAGCCGCCCGCCGGGAACAGGTGGGCCGCGTCCCCCGCCAGGAACACCCGCCCGGCCCGGTACCGCTCGGCCAGCCGCGCCTGCGCGACCGTGCTCGACAGCCAGATCGGCTCGCCCAGGGGCAGCTCCCTGCCGAGCACGCGGCGCAGGGCCGCCTGGAAGTCCGCCAGGGTCACGGAGTCGCTCTGAGACGCGCCCGGCTCCCGTACGCCCGCGATGAGCACCCCCTCGTGCAGCGAGGTGAGCAGCACGCGGCCCCGTGGCGTGCGGTTCCACCCCGGTCGCAGGCCGTCGGACTCCAGGGAGTCGAACACGGCCAGGTCGGTCTTGAAGTGGCCGACCATCAGCCCTTCGTCGTCGGTGGTGCCGGCGAACTCGATGCCCGCCCACCGGCGTACGAGGCTTCCCGCACCGTCGCAGCCGGCCACGTACCGGGCTCTCATCCGCCCCTCGTCGAGCTCCAGCGTCACCCCTTCCTCGTTCTGGGAGAGCGAGCGGACCTCGCGCCCCCGCCTGATGTCCGCCCCGAGCTCCAGCGCCCGCTCGGTGAGCAGCCGCTCCAGGCGCGGCTGCTGGATCAGCAGCAGCCGCAGCGGGATGTCGTCGATCCCGTCGAACCGCAGATCGGCCCCGCCGAACGGGAACCCCGGCGGCCGGCCGGTGAACGGACTGCCCGCGCTGAAGGGCTCCAGCAGCCCCCGGTGGTCGAGTAACTCGACGATCTGCCCGCCCAGGCCGTTGGCCTTGGGCAGCTCGCTCGGCTCGGCCCTCTTCTCCAGCACGATCGGGCGGACTCCGGCCAGGCCCAGCTCGCACGCGAGCATCAGCCCCACGGGTCCCGCCCCCACGATCACGATGTCTTCCATGCCTGTCAGGCTAGATTGACAGAATCGCGGCTGTCAAGCTAGCCTGACACCGTGGACGTTACAGAGCTGTCCGAGCGCATCAGGGCCAACGACCCGGCCATGGGCCTGCGGGCGGTCGGGGCGCTGCACCGCCTGGCCGAGCAGGTCGAGGCGATGTCGGTGGCGCTGGCCAGAGAGCAGGGCTGGACCTGGGAGCAGATCGGCGACGCGCTCGGCATGTCGCGGCAGTCGGTGCACGCCAAATACGGAAAGTAAGGGGCTGACCATGTTCGGCAGGGAGAAGAGCCCGGTCTGGGTGATCATCAAGGCCGCGTTCGAGGAGGCCAGGCTGCGGGGCGACCGGAGGATGGGCACCGAGCACCTGCTGCTCGGCCTCCTGCACCACGACGCGTCCGCCCGCGCGCTGGGCGTCGACGTGGCCGCCGCCCGCACGGCGCTCGACGAGCTCGACCGCGCGGCGCTGCGCATACTCGGCCTCGAGGTCGGCGACGTGCCCAAGACCCCCCGCAAGCACCCCAAGGTTCCCGACACCGCGCTCACCTCGAGCGCGCGCGCCGTGCTCAACCAGGCCATCAAGGCCACGACGATGAAGACCAGAGACGCCGAGGCGCCCCGGCACCTGACCCTCGGCCTGCTGGCGCAGGAGCGGCCCGACCCCGTCGCGCAGCTCGTCGACCAGCTCAGCATCGACCGCGCGGCGGTCCGCGCCCGCATGGCTTGACCGAAATTCGGTTGATCGCCCGGCCGGGCCGCTGAGATGGTCGAAGGATGCGGCGCACGTACGACGACCTCGTCCACGAGGCCAACACCGTCTCCGTGACCGGCTGGGACTTCTCGTGGCTGGACGGCCGGGCGAGCGAAGAGCGACCCTCCTGGGGATACGCCAGGCTGCTGGGCGAGCGCATGGCCAGGGCCGAGGCCGCGCTCGACGTCCAGACCGGCGGCGGCGAGATCCTGGCCGGCCTGCCCACCCTGCCACCCGTGACCGTGGCCACCGAGTCGTGGCCGCCCAACCTCGCCCTGGCCGCCGCCCGGCTGCGCCCGCGCGGCGCCTGGGTGGTGGCCGACGACGACGAGCCGCGCCTGCCGTTCGGCAGCGGGGTCTTCGACCTGGTGACCAGCCGCCATCCGGTGGCGACGTGGTGGGAGGAGATCGCCCGCGTGCTGCGGCCCGGCGGGAGCTACTTCTCCCAGCAGGTCGGCCCGTGGAGCGTCGCCGAGCTCACCGACCACTTCCTCGGCTCCCACGACGGTTCGGGCCGCGAGCCCGACAGGGCCAAGGCGGCGGCCGAGGCGGCCGGGCTCGAGGTCGTCGACCTGCGCTTCGAGCGGCTGCGCATGGAGTTCCGCGACATCGGCGCGGTGATCTACTTCCTGCGCAAGGTGATCTGGATCGTGCCCGGCTTCTCGGTCGAGCGCTACGGCGCCAGGCTGCGCGAGCTGCACGACCGGATCGAGGCCGAAGGCCCGTTCGTGGCCCACTCCTCCCGGTTCCTCATCGAGGCGAGGAGGCCCGATGGCCAGACTGCATGACGTGGTGGTCGACTGCCGGCATCCGGCCTCGCTGGCCCGGTTCTGGGCGGCGGCGCTCGACGGCTACGCCGTGGCCCCCTACGACGAGGCCGAGCTGGCGCGGCTGCGCGCGAAAGGCGTCCTCGACCCCGAGGACGATCCGACGGTGCTGGTCGAGGGCGGGCCGCCGCGGCTGTGGTTCCAGCGGGTGCCCGAACGCAAGATCGTCAAGAACCGGCTCCACCTCGACCTGCGCGCCGACGACCTCGACTCCGAGATCGACCGGCTGGTGACCCTCGGGGCCAAGCTGCTGGAGACCCACGACGACTGGGTGGTGCTGGCCGACCCCGAGGACAACGAGTTCTGCGTGTCCTGACGCGCCTACCGCGAACGACGTACGTCCGGCCCGCCCGAGCACTCCTGACGGCGCAGACCGGACCGCGCCCATGGTCCGATTCGCCGCGCCCTCCTTCGGCGGACCCTGGAGGTACACGTCAAGGAGGAGACAATGAACCTGATCGCCCAATGGGCGCCGCACTTCGGCCCCGGCGGCTTCTCGCCCATCTTCCCCGCCTTCTGGGGCCTGTTCTGGATCGCGGTCGTCGCGCTGGTCATCACGGCCCGGCGCAAGGGCTGGTGGGGGCCGCGCCAAGCGCCCGCCGCCGCCTCGCCGACGGCGCCCGCCGCTCCGCCCGCTTCCCCGACCGCCTCCCCGACCGCCTCCGCCGAGCAGATCCTCGCCGAGCGGTACGCCCGCGGCGAGCTGAGCGACGACGAGTACTTCGAGAAGATGTCCGTCCTCAGGGGCGCTTCCTGATAAACGGCACTAAGGGTGCAACAACTGTCACTGGCCGCATCCATGAGGTCGCGTTACGTTCCGTACAGAGCTTCATAGAGAGTGGGGACGGCAATGCGGTCCATCGCCAAATTCTGCGGCCAGTGCAGCTGCGGTTGCCCCGAGCTGTTCGTCGACCACAAGGCGCCGGAAGAGCGGCAGGTCGTCATCACCGACGACTTCGGGCAACGGGTGGAGATGAGTCTCGACCAGTTCGCCTCGGTCGTGGCGGCGGCCAAGAGCGGGGCCCTGGACAGCCTGGCGCTCGTCCACTGAGCGCGCAGGCCGCCACGCTGCTCGCCGGCGGGGTCGCCGCCGGGCTCGTCGCGGGAACCGTCACGTGCACCGCCGCCCAGGGCGGGCTGCTCATGGGGCTCGCCGACGGACGCCACGGGCGCGATCCCGCGCCGGTCGGCTGGTTCCTGGCGGGGCGGCTGGTCTCGCACACCGCGGCGGGAGCGCTGCTCGGGCTGCTCGGCTCGGCCGTCAGCCTGCCGCCTCAGGCGCGGGCGGTGCTGCTGGTCGTGGCCGGTCTCACGGTCGTCGCCTTCGCGGCCAGGCTGATGAGACACGGGCGCGCCGGCTGCGCGCCCGCCGAACCCGGAGCCGCGTCCCGGTTCAAGGCGCCGCTCCTGGGCGCGGCCACCATCCTCGTGCCCTGCGGCATGACGCTCGGCATGGAGCTGGTCGCCGTCTCCAGCGGCTCGCCACTGGCGGGCGCGGCGGCCATGGCGGGGTTCGTCGCCGGCACCACTCCCGCGTTCGCGCTGCTCGGATACGCGCTGCGGCGCGTCTCCCGGACGCGGCTGGCGCGGCTGGCCGGGGTCGTGGCCGTCGGCGCCGGGCTCTGGACGGCCGGGGCCGGGGTCAACCTGGGCGGCTGGCTCACCGCCGCCCCGGCGCCCGCGTCCGGTCCCGGGGCGCAGACGGTCACGGTGTGGGCGACCCGCGAGGGGTACCGCCCGGCCATGGTGACGGCACGCGCGGGCGTACCGGTCGAGGTGGTCTTCAAGCTGGCGGACCGGGGCTGCGCGGGCACCGTCGCGATCGACGGGCGCGACGTCGCCCTGCCGGCCACCGTACGCCTGCCGCCGCAGCGGCCCGGCTCGATGCGCTATGTCTGCGGGATGGGCATGTACGCCGGCTTCATCAACTTCTCGTAGGGGCTTGTCGGCGATTACGGTTCGCGATCGCGTGATCACGTGCCAATCTGTCGCCATGGCCTGGCAAGGAGAGGTGACGGCGCCGTCCGTACCGGCACCGCGTGTGGGAGACGAGCCCGAGCTGCTGGCCGCCGCGGAGGCCGGCGACGAGCAGGCCGCGCACCGGCTCGGCAAGCTCTACGCCCAGCACGGCGACCGCGTGGCCGCCAGGCGCTGGTGGGAGCGGGCCGCGGCGGGCGGCAACATCGACAGCGCCTACAACCTGGGCATCTGGCACGAGAAGCACGGCAGCCTGGAAGAGGCCGTCACCTGGTACGAAGCGGCCGCGAGCACCGGCGACGCCGAGGCCGCGACGAACCTGGCCACGCTCCTGCTGGAGCAGCGCGGCGACGCCGAGGCGGCCAGGGTCTGGTTCGAGAGCGCGGCCACGGCCGGGTCCAGGACCGCCGCCCGCAGGCTGGCGCTGATGTGCGAGGACGCGGGCGAGCTGGCCCCGGCGCGCGAGTGGCACCGCCAGGCGGCCGCCGACGGTGACGTGGCCTCCGCCCACGACCTGGGCTTCCTGGCGTACACGGCGGGCGAGAGCCAGGAGACCGTGCGCTGGTGGGAGTGCGGGGCCAGGGGCGGCCACGCCGAGTCGGCGTACTGCCTGGGCCTCTACCTGCACGCCGGGCGCGACCCCGAGGGCGCGGAGGCCTACTACCGGCTGGCCGCCAAGAGCGAGCATCCCGGGGCCGCCTCGCGGCTCGGCGGGGTCGCGCTGTCGAGGGGCGATCTGCGTACCGCGCGGGCCTGGTTCGAGCAGGCCGCCGGCGCCGGCCGGGTGGAGGACCAGCGGATGACCGGGTTCGTCTGCGTGGAGCTGGGCGACACCGCGGCGGCCAGCCACTGGTTCGGCCGGGCGGCGGCCGGCGGAGACCCCGAGTCGGCCTTCAATTACGGCCTGCTGCTCATCGCCGAGTTCGGCGACATAGCGGGCGGGCAGCACTGGTTCCGGCAGGCCGCGCAGGCCGGGCACCACGGGGCCGCCGTCGAGCTGGGCGGCCTGCTGTCGGTGGCGGGCGCGCACGGGGAGGCGCAGGAGTGGCTGTCCGACCCGCCGCCGCCCGCCTGGGGCCGTCCCGCCGAGCCGGAGCTGACCGCGCGGGCGGAGCTGGCCTCGGCCGCCACCGGCCGCAGGGGCGGTGTCCCGCTGGCCGTGGCGGATCTCGCCGAGGTGCTGGGCACGTGGGATCTGGTGACCAGGCCGCTGCACGACCATTCCGACGTGCTGGGGTGGCTGGTGGAGCGCAGCGGTGTGCACGAGAGCGCCGTGGAGCACCTGGCGTCCGTACGCGGCACGCTGCTGCGTCCCGGCAGCTCGCCCTGGCCCAGCCCCGGCGAGCTGGAGCACGTCCTGGCGACGGCCCGCGACCTGCGCCGCCGCCTCGGCGTACGCTGACGTGCCTGCCGGCTCAGCGCTGGCCGAGGTGGAACAGGTGGCCGTCGTCGTCCCTGAACACGGCCGACCAGCCCCAGGGCTGCCGGACCGGCTCCTGGGCGAACTCCACGCCGCGCGCCACCAGCTCCTTGTGCGTCTCGACGATGTCGTCGGCCTGGAACATGACGTAGTTGGGCAGCTCCTTGCCCAGGGCGGGCCAGGAGGGGTCGGCCTTGTGGACGACCAGCCGGGAGCCGCCGGACGGGGGCTCGACCTCGATCCAGCGGTCCTCGCCGTACGGCATGTCCCTGGTGAGCTTGAAGCCCATCTTGCCGGTCCAGAAGTCGACCGCCCGCTGCTGGTCCTCGACGTAGATGGTGACCTGACTGATGCCGAGCGCCATCGCTCCTCCTGTCGGTTGTGTCCGGTCTGGGCCTGGTCGAGGATCCCGACGCGGGGCCGAGGTGGAGATGTGGAGGGCACGGCGGCGCGGCCGTACCCTCCCGGTGGTCAGACGAGCTCCGCGACCGGCGTGTAAGGCAGGCCGAGCGCCTCGGCGACCGGCTCGTTGGTGAGCAGGCCGGCGTGGGTGTTGAGCCCGCCCGCCAGGCCGGCGTCGACCTTGAGCGCCTCGCGCCAGCCCAGGTTGGCCAGCTTGACCGCGTACGGGAGCGTGGCGTTGGTCAGGGCGTACGTGGAGGTGTTGGCCACGGAGCCCGGCATGTTGGCCACGCAGTAGAAGACCGACTCGTGCACCTTGTACGTCGGCTCTGCGTGCGTGGTCGGACGTGAGTCCTCGAAGCAGCCGCCCTGGTCGATGGCGATGTCGACGAGCACCGAGCCCGGCTTCATGCGGGAGACCAGGTCGTTGGAGACCAGCGTCGGAGCCTTGGCCCCGGGGATCAGCACCGCGCCGATGACCAGGTCGGCCTGAAGGACCTCCTGCTCGATCGCGTACCGGGTGGAGACCAGCGTCTTGAGCCGGCCCTGGTAGATGGCGTCGATGTGGCGCAGGCGGTCGATGTTGGTGTCGAGCACGGTGACGTCGGCGCCCATGCCGACCGCGATCTGCGCGGCGTTCAGCCCGGACACGCCGCCGCCGATCACGACCACCTTCGCCGGGGCCACGCCGGGCACGCCGCCCGGCAGGACGCCCCTGCCGCCGTTGAAACGCATCAGGTTGTACGCGCCCACCTGCGGCGCCAGCCGGCCCGCGACCTCGGACATCGGGGCCAGCAGCGGCAGCGAGTGGCCCACCTGCACGGTCTCGTACGCGATGCCCGTGGTCCTCGCCTCGAGCAGCGCGTTCGTGCAGGACCGGGAGGCCGCCAGGTGCAGGTACGTGAACAGCACCAGGCCCTCGCGCAGCCGGTGGTACTCCTCGGCGATCGGCTCCTTCACCTTGAGCACCATGTCCGCTTCGCCCCAGACGGCGTCGGCGCCGTCCAGGATCTTCGCGCCCGCCGCGAGGTACTCCTCGTCCGTGATCTGCGAGCCGAGGCCCGCTCCGCGCTGGACGAGAACGTCGTGGCCGTTGCGCACCAGCTCGTGAACGCCCGCCGGAGTGGCGGCGACGCGGTATTCGTGGTTTTTGACCTCGGCCGGGACGCCGATCTTCATTGCGGTGGATCCTTTCGGGAACCGGCACATCGTTGTGCCGGACTGAGGGGTGTCATGGTGGCCCGCGTTCGGCGATCCACCACAGGTCTTGCGGCCGGGCCTCTCACAACCGGGCTTCTCACGGCCATGCCTCTTACAGCCGGGCCCAGGCTTCGGTGAGCACGCCGCGGAGGATCTGCCCGATCTCGTCGAACTCCTTCTGTCCCGCGATCAGCGGGGGCGCGAGCTGGATCACGGGATCGCCGCGGTCGTCGGCCCGGCAGTAGAGGCCCGCGTCGAACAGCGCCTTCGACAGGAACCCGCGCAGCAACCGCTCGGACTCGTCGGCGTCGAACGTCTCCTTGGTGGTCTTGTCCTTGACCAGCTCGATGCCCCAGAAGTAGCCGGAGCCGCGCACGTCGCCGACGATCGGCAGGTCGCGCAGGTCGTCGAGGGTCTGCTGGAACAGCGGCTCGTTCTTGGTGACGTGGCCGAGCAGGTCTTCGCGCTCGAAGATGTCGAGGTTGGCCAGCGCCACCGCCGCCGACACCGGGTGGCCGCCGAACGTGTAGCCGTGGGCGAACATGGTGTCGCCGTCCTTGAACGGCTCGAACAGCCGCTCGTGCGCGATCATGGCGCCGATGGGCGAGTAGCCGCTGGTCATGCCCTTGGCACAGGTGATGATGTCCGGCACGTAGTCGAACTTCTGGCCGCCGAACATGGTGCCCAGCCGGCCGAAGGCACAGATGACCTCGTCGGAGACGAGCAGCACGTCGTACTCGTCGCAGATCTCGCGCAGGCGCTGGAAGTAGCCGGGGGGCGGCGGGAAGCAGCCGCCGGCGTTCTGGACGGGCTCGGCGAAGACGGCGGCCACCGTGTCGGGGCCCTCCATCTCGATGGCGCGGGCCACCCGGTCGGCCGCCCAGATGCCGTACTGCTCGGGCGTCATGCCCTTGACGCCGGTGATCTCGTCGGCGCGGTAGTGGTTGGTGTTCGGGACACGTACGGACCCCGGCACCAGCGGCTCGAACATCTGCTTGAACGCCGGGATGCCGGTGATCGACAGCGCGCCCTGCGGGGTGCCGTGGTAGGCGATCTGGCGGCTGATGACCTTGTGCTTGAGCGGCTTGCCGACCAGCTTGTAGTACTGCTTGGCCAGCTTCCAGGCGGACTCGACCGCCTCACCGCCGCCGGTGGTGAAGAAGACGCGGTTCAGCTCGCCCGGCGTGTGCGCGGCCAGGCGCTGGGCCAGCTCGGCCGCCTTGGGGTGGGCGTAGGACCACAGTGGAAAGAACGCGAGCTCCTGGGCCTGCTTGGCGGCGGCCTCGGCCAGCTCCTGCCGGCCGTGGCCCACCTGGACCACGAACAGCCCCGCCAGCCCGTCGAGGTAGCGCTTGCCGTGGAGGTCGTAGATGTAGGAGCCCTCACCTCGCACGATGGTGGGGATCTCGGCCTGCTGGTAGGCGCTGTGCCTGGTGAAGTGCAACCACAGGTTGTCCTGCGCGGCCTTGAGTAGGTCGGTTTCCGGCTGCGTCATGGCTATCTTCCCTCGTGTCTCAACTCCCCACAGTCTGCAGGTTCTCCTGCCGATTTGCCAAGCGAATCGGTCGCAGCACTATGCAAGAAAATCGGTTTCCGCAGAACCCATATGTAACAGCAACGAAATCCGAAGGTAGATTGGGCCGGGACTCAGGTCCGGTTCCGCCTGGTTTCCGCAGCGTGGAGCCGGTTGTGATCCAATGAGACCGAACCTCTGAGAACTGCCCACCTGTTGACACCGATGAGAACGACCCCGGGGGACGACCTGTGACTCCTGACCAGATTGAGAGCGCTGTCCGCGCCGCGATGCCACAGGCCATCGACGACCTCAAGCGGCTGGCCGCCATCCCTTCCGTGGCCTTCCCCGGGCATCCGGAAGAGCCCGTCTACGCCGCCGCCGCCCTGACGGAGGAGCTGCTGCGCTCCGCCGGCCTGCCGCGCGTGCAGCAGGTGCCGGTCGAAGGCAGCTTCCCGGCCGTCTACGGCGAGGCGCCCGCGCCGCCCGGCATGCCGACCGTGCTGCTGTACGCGCACTACGACGTGCAGCCCGCCGGCGACCCCGCCTCGTGGCGGACCTCGCCGTTCGAACCCACCCTGATCGACGGCCGCCTGTACGGGCGCGGCTGCGCGGACGACAAGTCCGGCGTCATCTCCCACGTCGCCGCCCTGCGCGCCTTCCAGGGCCGCTTCCCCGTGGGCATCAAGGTCATCATCGAGGGCCAGGAGGAATACGCGGGCGAGCGCCTCGAGGCGTTCGTCGAGCGCAACCCCGAACTGCTGCGGGCCGACGCCATCGTGGTGGCCGACACGGGCAACCCGCGCGTGGGCGACCCGGCGGTCACGACCTCGCTGCGCGGCATGGCGGCCTTCACCATCGAGGTGCGTACGCTGCGGGAGGCCGTACACAGCGGCTCGTTCGGCGGCGCCGCCCCCGACGCGCTGGCGGCGCTCATGCGCATGCTGACCTCGCTCCACGACGACAACGGCGACATCCGCGTACCCGGGCTGCCCAGGGGGTCGTTCCTGGGGCAGGGGCCGTCGGAGGAGGAGTTCAGGAAGACGGCCGGGGTGCTCGACGGGGTGTCGCTGGTCGGCTCGGGCTCGCTGGCGGACCGGCTGTGGTCGTCGTACGCCATCACGGTGACGGGCCTCGACGTGCCGACGGTGTCGGGCGCGGTCAACGCGGTCCAGCCGGTGGCGCGGGCCAGGGTGACCGTACGCATCCCTCCGGCCGGCGACCCGAAGACGACGGTGAACGCGGTCGTGGAGTTTCTGCGGCAGGTGGCGCCGTGGGGCGTACAGGTGTCGTTCGGCGACTTCACGGTCGGGTCGGGCTTCCAGGCGGACTCGGGCGGCAAGGCCAGGGCGGCCCTGAACCGCGCCATGGAACGCGCCTTCGGCCGCCCGCCCAGGGACGTGGGCGCGGGGGGCTCGATCCCGCTGGTGAACACGCTCCTCAAGCAGTTCCCGGCGGCGGAGATCCTCTTGTTCGGGGCGGAGGACGAGGACGCCGCCATCCATGCGCCGAACGAGCGCGTGGACCTGGAAGAACTACGCCGAGTGGTCACCACGGAGGCCCTGTTCCTCCAGGAACTAAGCCTGCCCTCGGCACTGGGCGTGTAGGTCCCCCAAAAGCCACCCACCCGTTACCCGATTACCGGGTGGGCCGGCGGGACCCCACCTGAAAAGGCCTTCGCAAGAGGCGGTACGCGCACAAAACTCAGACCCCCACACCCAGGCGCCTCCGGCGCCATCGCCACCCGTACCTGGTTACCGGCCAATACGCCAGGGACCATCACCACTCCGATGTCCGGATGGATGTGCGAAACCGTGTTCGCTCACCTCACCGTGGCCGACGACGGCACCGCGAGCGGCCGTTTCCTCGAAGACAGTCTTTACTTCATGACCGCGCGCTCACATCTGCCTCCTCCGCGTCCTCCGCTGAGGAAAGGCATCGGAAATGCGCGCGAATCCAGAATCGATCCCGCGATCCTCCAATGTGGTACGGCCCTTTGGGTCGCCCAGCTCGCCGCTCCGCAAACACAGGTCGCCTGGGGCGAGAACGTCACGTTTCTGATCGACGCGAGCACGGGGTCACGAGTCGAAGCTCGGCCAGATCCCGCAGGCGGATGGACGGTGCTTCAACACGGTCCGACCAGGATGTGGGACGAGATCGAGAAAGCCATTGAGACGTGGCAGGAAGCCGGCCAACCTCATCAGTCCGGCTTCGGGCTGACGGTCACACCTGAGAGCCCATGGGTGTGGCTCGGCGACCCCGACGGCCCCACCTGGAACCTTCCCGCCTAACTGCGCTGACTGCAGAGACGGCCGTCCCGTACAAGGCAACGGCCCTTGCGGTTGTGGGGGCCTGGATCACAGGCGCGGACCTCGGCTCCCGCGCCCAAGCCCTCTCGACGGCTCGCGCGCGGCCCTTGAGCGCACCGCCGGCCAATCCGTCGCCACCCCTCTGCATCGTTGCCACCGACAGCCCGATCAGCCGATCAGCCCGAGGACGCGCAGAAGCTCCGGACGATCGACTTCCGGCAGCGCACCGAAGCGGCCATGCAGATATGCCTGCTCCAGATCATTGGCGAAGGCGAACGGCTCGATGGGGATCTCGTCGTCCCAGAGCGCAGGGAGTCGCGTACGGCGGTGCGCAGCCACGTCATGGCGGCGATTACGTTCGACTTTCCGGAGGCGTTCGGGCCGAAGACGGCCGCCACCGGCAGCAGGCTCTCGCGCAAGTCGGGCACGGGGCGCGCCTCAGAGCGGTTCATGGCGATGTCTTGTGCCATACCTCGACGGTGGACCTGTACCTAACCTCGGCCCGCGTGAGCAACCTCAAGGGCTGGCCGTATACACGCCCAGGCCGGCGCGCGCAGTGAGCAGGCCTGGGCGAGTCGTGCCGAGTGAGTCAGGTCATGCGTGCGCGCGGCGATCTCCTCGGACGCCAGGATCGCGGCGCCGACGATCACGCTCGGATTAGAGGACGTCGGCTCTCATTGGCCGTCCGTTCACCAGGTCACCGGCAGTGAGTTCAGGCCGTACACGAGGCTGAAGATCCGGAAGTCGGCCGGCTCGTCCGGGTCGGCCAGGGCGAGGCCGGGGAAGCGCTGGAGCAGAGCGGGGAAGGCGATGCGCATCTCCATCCGCGCCAGCGGGGCCCCGAGACAGTGGTGCACCCCATGGCCGAAGGCGACGTGACCGGCGGCTCCCCGGGTGATGTCGAGGATGTCGGGATCGTCGATGAAGGCAGGGTCGCGGTTGGCGGCAGGAAGCGACAGCATCACGAGCGAACCCGCGGGGATGGTGTGGCCGGCGATCTCCACCTCCGTCGTGGTCGTGCGCGGCGGTAGCGACTGGACGATGGACAGCCAGCGCAGCAGCTCCTCTATGGCGGGCTCGATCTGCGCCGGGTCTTTGCGGATCGTGGCGAGCTGGTCTGGGTGCCGCAGCAGGGCCAGGGTGCCCAGGGCGAGCATGTTCGAGGTGGTCTCGTGCCCGGCCAGTAGCAGCAGTCCCGCGATGCCGATCAGCTCGTCGGTGCTGAGGTCGTCGCCGTGCTCGCGTATCAGCATGCCGAGCATGTCCTGGCCCGGGTCGGCCTGGGCGCGGGAGACCAGGCCGGCCATGTAGGCGCGGTCCTCCCGCTGCGCCGCGACGCGCTGCTCCATCGGCAACGAGGTGTCGAGCATGCGCACGGAACGCTCCTGGAAGGCGGCGCGGTCGGCGTACGGCACGCCCAGCAGCTCGCAGATCACCAGCGAGGGCACCGGCAGCGCGAAGTGCGCCACCAGGTCGGCCGGTGTGCCGGCCCGCTCGAGGTCGTCCAGAGCCGCCTGGACGATCTCGGTGATGCGCGGCTCGAGCCTGCGCATCCGGCGCATCGTGAACTCCGGGGTGAGCATCCGGCGCAACCGCGTGTGCTCGGGCGGGTCGAATCCGATCAGATTCCCGGCCCGCATCGTGGCCAGCTCGTCCGTGTCCACCTCATCGAACCCCCGGAACGGTCTCAGGGCGCTGCTGAACCGGGCCGGATCCGACAGCACCTGGCGAACATCATCGTGGCGGCAGACCAGGTAGGCGGGCAGGCCGAACGGCGTCTCCATCCGCACGACGCCCTCGCCATCTCGTGCCTTGGCCAGTTCTTCGACCGGGTCGAACCCGTTCCGCCGCATCTGCAGCGGCAACTCCTGTGCGTACGTCATCTTCTGTCCATCCATCCTGTGATCGTGTGAAATTTCCATGCGTTGGCAGGTGAAGGAAAGGCGACTGAGATCGAGTGTCTTGTGTGGTTTCACCGGTCTGCGGTGATGCCCGTCCATCGCGGCTGGGGGCGCTCGCGGAACCCTTTGACCTCGGGTAAGGCGCACGCGAAACCCAGCGTGTCCCGTACTCGCTAAGATCATCTTCTATCGTTCGGGCACCACTTGCTGTTCCTGACTCTCCTAGCGCGGCGGCCCCATCGTCCACGGCCTGAGCTTGTCGGGGTTGCGTACCGCCCAGATGCGCCTGATCCGGCCGCCTGCGATGTCGAACGCGTACACCGATACGGTGATGCCGTCTTGCTGGGCGACCAGGCCGGGCTGGCCGTTGACCGTACGCTCCAGGATCGTCAGCTTGTGTAGCCTGCCCTCGAGATTGACCAGGGAGCGCGCGATCTGCTCGGCGCCTTCGATCGGGTGGAGCAAGGCGCCGACGATGCCGCCGCCGTCGGCGATCGCCGTGGCGTCGGGGTCGAGGAGGCCGATGAGGGCATTGATGTCCTTGGCCTCCCAGGCTTGCTTGAAGTCTTTGACGATGCGGGCCTGCCCGGCTGCCACAGGCGCGGGAGTCTGCGGCGCGCGGATGCGACGGCGGGCCGAGGAGGCGAGCTGGCGGCAGGCCGCCGGGGTACGGCCGACGATGTCGGCCACTTCGGCGAAGGAGTAGCGGAAGACGTCGTGCAGGATGAACGCGACGCGCTCGGCCGGGGTCATCGATTCGAGCACGACGAGGAAGGCCATGTTGACCGACTCGTCCAGGGTGACCCGGTCGGCAGGGTCGACGGTGATGCCGTCCGCCCGCCCGGTGATCCACTCGGTGGGTTCGGGTAACGGCTCGGGGATCCATTCGCCCACGTAGGTCTCTCGCCGGGCACGTGCCGAGGAGAGCAGGTTGAGGCAGATGCGGCTGGCCACCGTCGTCAGCCAGGCGCCGGGGGATGCGATGGCGTCCTGCTGCCGCCGGGACAGGGCGTACCAGCGGGTGTAGGTCTCCTGGACGACGTCTTCGGTGTCGTCCAGGGAGCCCAGGAGCCGGTAGGCGAGATTGATCAGGTGGCGCCGTTCGCTCATGATCGCGCTCAGGCCGGGATCGAGCTGGTCGCCTCCCGGCTCGGATGGGGTGGTCATGAGTGTCGTCGGCTCCCTTGGTCGCATCTGCCTTTACCAGTTCGACAAGACAGCGCAGTGAACTGTGAGGTTGGCGTATCGCCTCACATTTCGAGGTGTTGGGTTGTCGAACTGGTGAGACACCATCCAGCACGCAGGAAAAGCCGACCTCGTCGGCATGCGTGATCGTCCCCTGGGGTCGGCCACTTCGTGATGAAGGACCAATCCCATCGGGTCACAAGCCGCACTTCCTCGTTGCGATCGAGAAGGGAAGACCTCGCCATGCCCACGTCTGAACACCACGCACCCCACAAGGTCGTCGTCATCGGCGGCGGCTACGCCGGAACACTGGCGGCCAACCATTTGCGGATGCGCGCCGACATCGACATCACTCTGGTCAATCCCCGCCCGGAGTTCGTCGAACGAGTCCGGCTGCACCAGTTCGTGGCCGGCACCGGCGAGGCCACGGTGGACTACGGCACGCTACTGGGCGAGGGGATCGGCTTGGTCGTCGACAGCGCCACGCGCATCGACACCGCCGCCCGCACAGTGCAACTGGCATCGGGCCGCGCGCTGAACTACGACTACGTCATCTACGCGGTCGGCAGCACCGGGGCGGCACCGTCATCGGTGCCCGGCGCGGCCGCATTCGCGTTCGACATCGCTGAATTCGAGACCGCGCAACGGTTGCGCGCCAGGCTGGAGGAGTTGCCCCTCGATGCTCCGGTCACCGTGGTCGGCGGTGGGTTGACCGGTATCGAGACGGCCGCTGAACTGGCCGAACAAGGACGCACGGTCACGCTGGTGTGTGGCCGGACCCTGGCGCCGTCCTTCAGCGCACCGGGTCGCCGAGCCGTGGCCAAGTGGCTGTCCCGGCACGGCGCCGCGGTGCTCGAGGACGTCGCGGTGACCGAGGTCCGGCCGGACGCGGTCGTCTTCGCCGACGGTGCGGTGCGCGCGAGCGCATTGACCATCTGGGCGGCCGGTTTCGGCGTGCCGCAGCTGGCGGCCGCGAGCGGGCTGCAGACCGACGAGCTCGGCCGGTTGCTCACCGACGAGACGTTGACCAGCGTCGACGACGACCGCGTCGTCGCGGCCGGCGACTCCGCCGCACCGTCGGGCCAGCCGCTGCGGATGAGCTGCTACGCCGCCGGGCCGCTCGGGGCGCAGGCCGCGAACACCGTGCTGAGCCGTATCGCGGGGACCGAACCGGCGACGATCAGACTGGCCTTCTCGGGAGCGTGTGCCAGCCTCGGCCGGCGCGCGGCCATCCGACAACTCGCCGGTAAGGACGATACCGCGGTGAACGTCTACGTCGGCGGCCGCATGGGCGCGGCGATCAAGGAAGTGACCACCAATTTCGCGGTGTCGAGAATCCGTCGCGAAGCCCGCAAGCCGGGTTCCCTCGTCTGGCTCAAGGGCGGCCCGCGTCCGACCCTCCCCTGACTCGTGCGAGCAGTGAACCCCCGTTGTAGGCAACAGATTGAGAAGGAAGACCTCACCATGTCCACGCCCACGACGGCGACGACAATCGAGACTCAGAAGGCTCCGCCGCGGCCGCGTGGACGGGCGGTGCTGGGCGTGATGCGTTGGATCGTCACGGCGCACACCGTCGCGATCTTCGCCCAGCCGGTGTTCGCCGGCCGCTACATGATCGGCGACTACGACATGCTGGCGCTGCACACGCTCGGCGCGGACCTGGTCACCTATTTCGGGCTGGCGCAGGTCGTGCTGTCGGCGGTGCTCTGGCGGCGAGCCGGGACGCGCTGGCCCTTCTGGGCGAGCCTGCTGCTGTTCCTGGGCGAGTCCGGACAGTACTTCGCGGGAGTGGCCGGTGAGCTGGACCTGCATTTCCCGCTGGGCGTCGCGCTCGCCATGTACGCGTCGATCATGCTGGTCGGGATCTGGCGGACAGCCGCAGAGCAGCCCAGGGGGCAGCGATGAGCGGGCTGTCCCGGCGCCGGTTCTTCGGCCTGACCGGCGGGGCGGGCGCGCTGTTCGCCGCCGGGCTCGCCGGGCCACGGCTGTTCGGATCCGCTGCGACTTCCGGGGAACTGCTCACCAGCAAAGTGCCGCTACCCGCGCCGTTCCAGGTCCCGCTGCCCATTCCGGCTGTGCTGGCCCCGATCGCGCGGGACGCGGAAGCCGACCGGTACGAGATCGTCCAGCGGCAGACCACGGTGGAGATCCTGCCCGGACTGCGCACGCCGATCTGGGGCTACCAAGGCACGTTCCCCGGGCCGACCATCGAATCCCGCAGCGGCCGGACGGCGATCGTCCGGCACCGCAACGAACTCCCGGTACCGACCGTCGTCCACCTGCACGGCGGCCGCACCCCGCCGGAGTCCGACGGCTACACCACCGACCTGGTGCTGCCCGCCGGCGGCACGCACACGACGCACTCGCACGGCGGGCACACGGGCATGCAGGATCCGCACGCGAAGGTCACCCAGGGCATGCGCGATTACGTGTACCCGTTGCAGCAGCATGCGTCGACGCTCTGGTACCACGATCACCGGATGGACTTCACCGGGCCCGCCGTCTACCGCGGCCTGGCCGGATTCCACCTCGTACGGGACGCCGAAGAGGACGCGTTGCCGCTGCCGCACAGCGAGCGCGAACTGCCGCTGATGATCACCGACCGAGCGTTCACCGAGGACGGCTCGATGCACTACCCGTCCGTCGACCGGTCACTGACCACCGTGCCCGGCGTCGAGGACTCCTACATCGAGGGGGTGCTCGGTGATGTGATCCTGGTGAACGGCGCACCCTGGCCGGTGGCCGAAGTGTCGGCGACCAGACACCGACTGCGGGTGCTCAACGCGTCCAACGCCCGCCGCTACGACCTCGCGCTCGACCCACCGCCACCCGGTGGCCACGCCTTCACACAGATCGGCTCGGACCAGGGCCTGCTCGACACGCCGCGCGTGCACGACCACCTCCCGATAGCCCCGGCCGAACGCTATGACCTGGTCGTCGACTTCGGCCGCTACCCGGTCGGCTCCGAGGTCACCCTGGTCAACCGGCTCGGCACCGGATCGACTGCCCAAGTGATGCGGTTCCGCGTCGCCCGGCGCGACAAAGAGGACAGCCACATCCCGGACCGGCTCAGCGAAATCGAACCACTCGACCGCGCGCAAGCGACCGTGACCCGGGACTTCTCCTTCCGCGGCGGGCGCCTCGGTGACCGGCACGGCTGGACGATCGGCGGCCGGCCGTACGCGCCGTCCCGAATCGACGCCCGGCCCCGGCTCGGCGACGTGGAGATCTGGCGCTTCGTGGTGGACCTGCACCATCCGATCCACCTGCACCTGGTGAACTTCCGTGTGCTCTCCCGCGGTGGCCGCGAGCCCGGCCCATACGACGCCGGCCGCAAGGACACCGTCGATCTGCGCCCCGGCGAGGCGGTGGAGGTGATCACCCGGTTCGACGGCTACCGCGGGCGCTACATGTTCCACTGCCACAACCTCGAGCACGAGGACATGGGCATGATGGCCAACTTCGAGACGATCTGACCGGCCATGAAAGCACCGAATCCAGCGCCGGCGAACTGGCCCACGCCCGCGGCATCAGCGTGTCGGCGCGGTGCTTCCACGAGTCGCCCGGGCGCCATGCTCGCGCCGTGCCGGTGAGGCGAATCCGTTGGAAACTTCCCCGGAACCACAGCGAGGCCGCGCCTTCGAACCGAAGTTGTGCACAACCCCTGTAAGGAGATTCATGAACATGCCAGAAACATTCCAGCGCACCAATGATAAGGCGGCCACCGTCGCACGAAGCGGCTGGAACTTGAGCCGGATCCGCCCCATCGCCTTTTGGGCCACCACGTTTGTCATCGTCTTCGAGTTGGCTGCTGGATCGGTGTGGAATCTTGTACCGATCGAATGGATGGAAGTCCAGATGCGCCACCTGGGATACCCGCGCTACTTCGTCTACATTCTCGGTGTGTGGCAGGTCGGGGCGGCCGTCGCGATCATCGCGCCCGGGCTCCGGCTGATCAAGGAATGGGCCTACGTGGGCGCCTTTTTCCTGTGGTCGAGTGCCGTGGCGTCGCATCTGATACTCGGCGACGGTCTTCAGGCGTGGGGGGTGCCGCTGATGTTCGGGGTGTGCGCCATCGCGTCGTGGGTGCTGAGGCCTGCCGACCGTCGGCTCCCGGCGACGCGGCTACGTCGGGACCGCCCTGCCGACGCTGGACAAGATGGGGCCGGTCCGCCGGAAACCCGTCCTCGCGCGTGGGCCGTTCCGATCGGGCTCCTCGTTGTTCTGTATGCCGTTTCGATCCTCACGCTGCCCGCGGCCGAAGCCATGACGCACGGGTGGGCAGTTGAGAACGGCTGGATCGACGAGTAGCGGCCTTGAAGGTCTCGACGTCTCGCCGACACATGGTTCCGCGACAACCGATCCGGCTGCAGGCTCAGGGCAAGACCGTCATGCTCCTGTCCGCCGACAAACCCCAAGTCGCGGCCGACATCGCCGCCGCCGTCAGCATCGACGACTACCGCGCCGCGACCTGCTGCCCGAGCACAAGTCCTCCGCCGTCACCGAACTGCGCGCCCGCAACGGATCGATCGCCCTGGTCGGCGACGACATCAACGACGCGCCCGCGGCGGGTGGCGCTCGATGAACGGAGCTCGCCGCTTGGCATGAACACCGCGCGGCCACATTTGAGCACACGGCAAGATCGCCGGCATGCGCATCCGGAAGACCGGCTCGCCCTCGTAGAACGTTTCGTGGCTGCCGCCGTCCTGCAGGCCGCCGGCGTCGGCGACCGTCTGGCCGAGGCCGGGCAGGACGGCATCCAGCCGGCGCAGCGTCGGGTAGGCCGGCACAAGGGCGCGACTGCTGGACCGGCGCCACCACAATAAGTGACGGGAGTCTTCTTGGCGGAGGCGAAAACGCGGCCAAGGGCGGTTGCAGTCGCGGGGCTGCGGATGCCGAGCACCGGCCTGAAGGGGCCTTCCAGATGGTCACGTACCGGCGCTGTGTGAATTGTTCAGCAGAGTAAAACGTTGCTGAACAACTTTCGCTGCGATACGGATGGGGCACGGCGGAGATATCACCAGGGGCGGGATCGAAGGTGATCAGCAGGCGCTTCCTGCGCCGCCGTTGGAATGTCGCGCCTGTCAAACGACCGAGAGGAGCAGATTTCGTGCGCAGCAGAAGAATCGCCACAGCGATGGTCGTGTTAACCAGCCTCGCCTCATTGCCGACGCCGGCACAGGCCGCCGCCTCCGTGCAAATACGCAACCAATGGACTTTCGAGTGCCTCAATACCGCGTATCCCGCGTACGCGAATGCCAACGTCCGTACCGGCACATGCTTGGACGTCGGCCCGTACTGGATCCTCGAGCGCGTCGGCCAGGTCGGCGAGATCGTCTACCACCGAATCAGACGCGAGGGAACGAACTTCTGCCTGGTCGTCCGAGGCGGCGCCAACAACGCCGAGGGCGTGCTGTACACCTGTGGATCCTGGATCGACCAGCATTGGACCATCTACTGGGACCGAATAGGGTACAAATTCAGCAACCGCAACTCAGGAAAATGTCTCACAGGCCGCGGCGACGGCACTGTCGTGGTCCAATTCACGTGCTCGGACTACGCTGATCAATTCTGGGACTACAGAGCACCCTAGAAATGCGCTCCGTACGTAGGGCACCGGCGTAGTGGAGTTTTGCCCTATTTCCCGAGGTTGCGCAGGGCGGCCAGGTCGGCGGGATGGGCCTGCCAGGCGTGCGAATCGGTGATCGCGTAGACGGTCACAGTCCGTCATCTGCCCGCGCTGCCGTCTCTGACCTGGCGTTTGAGCTGCATCGCCTGGGAACAGCAGTCCGTTCTTGACGGTGACGACCTTGAGAGTGCGGCGTTCCTCGCGCCCGTGTCCGCGGTCACGTTCGCGGTGCTGGATGGGGATCTGTTTCCATGACAGTCGTTGGACCTGCGCGTACAGGCTGGGCTGGTTCTTCTTGACGATCAGCACGTAGTGCGCCCGTTTCTGCTCGATGAGGAAGGTGGCGTGCTCGCGCTGGGTGTGCAGAGCATCGGCGGTGACCACACGATCATGCAGGCCGAGACGCTCCAGCAAGGGCTGGAGGCGGGTGATCTCGTTGGGCTTGCCGTCCACGTCGGTCTGCGCGAGCACCAGGCCGCTGCCGTGGTCGAAGGCGGCCGCAGCCTGACGGCGCGCATGAGCACGACCGTCGGTGGAGTCGCCGGCCAGGGTGGACTCGTCCGGCGGCTGCCATGCTCGGCTCAGCGGAGGCGGCCACCGGTCCGTGCTCAGCCAGTTGGCCAAGGGCAGCACTGATCGGCGATGACGACAGGACAGGCACGGTCTTCTCTGATGATCATTAGGCGTCGAGAACCTCATGATCTCGAAGGTCGCGCCTATTCTTCGCCTCAGACCCCTCACACAACCCCGGAACCGTCACGCCGCAAAACGGACACTCGGGTACCTTGCCGGGGCCCTGACAGAGCCTCACGTTTGGCGCAAGCGCTTGATGCCTCCGTCGAAGGGCAGGCGGTCCTCGAAGTCGCAGGCGGCCACCGCCTCGTGATCGGCGTCCCACAGTGCCTGGATGGTGGCTGTCGTCACCTCCACGATGGCGGACCCGGCCGGGCCGTCCTCCTCCAGTTCGATCACGTGCGGCCAGCCCAGGAAGCCCAATCCTCTGTCCGGGTTTCTGCGGACCTCTACCTCCACGTCGAAGTCCAGGTCGGGTGAGAGCAGGCCGTGGCGGTTGAATCGGCCGCCCAGCAGGCTCACGAGCAGCGCCTTCACGTCGTCTTCCGGTGCCGTGGTGAAGATCTTGCAGTAGCGGTTCCGGGTTGCCTGCATGCCGCATCCCTCCGGTTGGGTTCAGCGACATCATGGCGTCCGCCGGAAAATCATGGAACCGCCGGTGCCGTTCGTGGCAATTACCCGTGTCAATCGACCAGAGACACCCGAGAGGCAAGAGATGCGACACGAGAGCCGGGCGGACGTCTCGCCCCGGCCCGGCGGTGCGGGGGCGGGCGGTGGTGCCGGTGAGGGTGCGGTGCCACGGCAGGAGTCCGAGCGGTTCGCCAGCCTGTTCGTTCGTCACGCTCCCGAGCTCAAGCGGTACGTCGTGCGGCGCCTGGGGATGGAGCCGGCCGACGACATCGTGGCCGAGACGTTCGCCGTGGCGCTGCAGCGGCTGGAGACGTACGACGAAGGGCTCGGTGACGAGCGGGCCTGGTTGTACGGCATCGCCACCAACCTCATCGGGCGCCACCGGCGCCGCGAGATCGGCCTTTACAAGGCACTGAGCCGCACAGGGGCCGACTCGGTGACCGAGCCGTTCACCGATGAGGTCGATCGGCGGGTGGCGGCGAGCGGGGTGCGCAGGCGGCTGGCCAAGGCGCTGGCGGGGCTGTCCCAGAAGCACCGGGACACGATCTTGCTGGTGACGTGGACGGAGCTGACGTACGAGGAGGCGGCCGTGGCACTCGGTGTGCCTGTGGGGACCGTGCGGTCACGGGTGAACCGGGCTCGGAGCAAGCTGCGCCGGGCACTCGCCGGGATCGACCCGAACATCGTGGACGAGGGATGAGGGATACGGATGAGGAGCCGGTGATGGTGAACGAGATCGAACAGCTCAGGAAGATGCGGAGCGAGGTCCCGGAGCGGCTGGACGTCTCGGGGGCGGAACGCAGGCTGGCCGAGATGAGGAGCAGGAGGCCCGTGCGGAGGTCGAAGCGCGCGTACCGGATCGGGCTGGCCGTGGCGGGTGGCTGTGCGGTGGCCGTGACCGCCACGGTGGTCGCCACTGTCGTGCGGACGTCGAGCGGTGACGTGAGGCCGGTCACGCCGGCCACCCTGGCGGCGCGGCCCGGCGGGACGGGGCAGCCGGGTGAGGCGGGGCAGGCGGGTGGGGTGGCGGTGGTGCTGGAGCGGGCGGCGCTCGGGGTGCGTCGGACGGCCGCCCCGGACATCCGGCCCGATCAGTGGTTCTACCTCAAGGAATCGCAGCACATGGGCGGCGACCTGCCGACGTTCGAGAGCTGGGGGCGGATGGACGGCCGCAGGATGGCGCTCAAGGAGGAGGGGCGCGCGCTGAAGGTGGGACCCGCGGAGAAGGGTCCGACGCACGTCGGGCGTACGCAGGCGGAGGTGAAGGCGCTGCCCTCGGATCCTGACGCGCTGCTGCTGCACTTCCGCGGCCTTGAGCAGGAGCGCACTCCGCTCTCGATCTGCCAGCCCCGCTGTGCCCCGGAGATCGCGGATGACGTCAAGGTGTTCGGGGCGATCGGGTGGTACATGAAGTTCGCGCCCATGATCCCGCCGGACACGGTCGCGGGGATGTACCGGGCGCTGGCGAAGCTCCCGAACGTCTCCGTCGAGGAGAACGTGGCGGACATGGACGGCCGCCAGGGCATCGGCGTGGTGTTCGACGCCGGGGACGGCGTCAAGGGGTACTACATCCTTGATCCGGGCGACTACCACTACATGGGGACGAAGGTGGTGCGGGAGGACGGCTCGGCGAGGGGGATGTCGGTGCTCGGGTCCGGGGTGGTTGACGAGCCGGGGCAGGTGCCCGCAGAGCGGGACGCGGTGCGGGACTGATCCCGGGTGTGCTCGCGTGGGTCCCTGGTCAGGTCCAGTTCACCAGGGAGAGCAGGCGTTCGGCCTGGGGGCGGTCGGTGGCGGCCAGGGAGATGCCCTTGATGAGGGTCAGCAGGTCGCGTACGTCCAGGTCGGCGCGGACGGCGCCCGCGCGCTTGGCCTCGTCCAGCAACCCTGAGGCCGTGTCGAGCATCGAGCGATGCCAGTCGGCGTGCAGGGTCGAGTCGTCGGTGACGGCCAGGGCCAGGTCGCGTTTCGAGGTGATGTGGTCCATGAAGAGCCGCAGCCAGTCGTGGAGTGCCTCGGCCGGAGGTTCGGTGGAGCGCAGGGAGTCGGCGCGGGCGCAGAGTTGGGCGACCTCGTCGGCGTAGACGGCGGCCAGTAGGTCGGAGCGGGTTGGGAAATGTCGGTACATGGTGGCGTTTCCGACTCCGGCGCGGCGGGCGACGTCGTCCAGCGGGGCTTCGGTGCCGCGCTCGGCGAACACCCGCGCGGCGGCGGCCAGCAGCAGGTCCCGGTTGCGCTGCGCGTCGGCCCGCAGTGGACGCGATCCCATCGGTCTCCTTGATAAGTGGGGAACTCCCCGGTTAGTGTAGCGGGGCACAGTAAATGGGGAGTTCCCCACTTAGATGGCGGAGGAGAATGCGATGACGGCGGGTGACGTCCATCGGCGGATACTCGAGCTCTATCCCGCGGTGCTCGCGACCGGGCGGATGGATGAGGCGTTGGCGCTCATCCATCCGGACGTGATCGATCATCGGGGCGGGGCGGACGGTGACCACCACGGGATTCGGGCGTGGCGGGAGAAATGGGAGCGGATGGTCTCCGGGGAGACGGGCTTTCACGACGTGTCGGTCACAGTGGAGCAGAACGTCTCCAACGGCGATCTGTCGGCCAACGTCTACCTCAGCCGCGGCACCCACACGACCTCAGGCCGGCGGTACGAGGTGCGCGGCATGGACATGATCCGGGTATGGGACGACAGGATCGTCGAGCACTGGGCCATCAGGGACGCGGTCGCCATGCGTCACCAACTCAGGCTCGACCAACTCGACTCATAGGCGAGGGGCCGCGCAGTTCGCCGACCCTCAGGGACGCGAGCCTCGTCCACCTGCGCGGCCCTGCGGACCTATCCCCGGAAGCGCCAGCGGGTCTGCGCGTAGTCGCCCTTGCGGAAGCCCAGGATCTTCTCCGGCGACACCTCGAAGACCAGGGCCGGACCGCCGACGGAGTTCACGAAGACGCCGTCACCGACCTCGAAGTGCCACTCCTCCCCGTATTTCGCCTCCCAGGCACCGGCCAGCCGCTTGAGTTCGCCGGCGTCCGTGACCCGCTCGGCCACACCCTCGACCACGAGGTCCAGCCCTTCGTGCAGCGCGCTGGCGCCGGTGGTGAGCGCGCAGTGGCGGTTGGACTCCAGGTTCCGGCTCTTCTGCTCCTGCGCGCCGGTGCAGAAGTAGAGGGCGTCGTCCTGCCAGACGGCCAGCAGCGTCGTGACGTGGGGGCGGCCGTCGGCGCGTACGGTGCTCAGCCAGTACGTCTCCGCGCGTTCGAGCTGGTCGCGGGCCTGCGCCCAGGGTGTCGGGGCCGCGTCGGCGGCACTGAACCGCGCGTCTAGCGTCGTCTCCATGATCGCTCCTTCAGATGCCAGGGTCTCCTTGGGACTGACCTGCCCCGGGCCCGGAACTCATCGCGGCGGGTGCAAGATGGGCGGTATCGCCGATCAGGAGGTACGCACATGGCCACGTTCGCACTGATCCATGGCGGCGGCGGCTCCGCCTGGGACTGGCATCTGCTGGAGCCCGAGCTGCGCCGTCGCGGGCACGACGTGGTGGCGGTGGACCTGCCGGTGGAGGACGAGAACGCCGGCCTGCTCGACTACGCCGACACCGTGGTGGAGGCCGTCGGCGACCGGCGTGAGCTGGTCGTGGTGGCCCATTCGTGGGGCGGGTTCGTGGGGCCGCTCGTCTGCGCGCGTACCCCCGCCGACCTGCTGGTGCTGGTCACGGCCATGATCCCGGTCCCGGGTGAGCCGCCGTCCGAGTGGTGGGCGAACACCGGTTTCGAGAAGGTGGAGCTCGACACGGTCGAGTTGTTCCTGCACGACGTGCCCAAGGAGGTGGCGAAGGAGTTGCTGACCAAGGAGCGTCGGCAGACCGACAAGGCCGCGAACGAGCCGTGGCCGCTGGGCGCGTGGCCCGACGTGCCGACGCGGTTCCTGCTGTGCCGCGACGACCGGTTCTTCACCGCCGACTTCATGCGCCGGGTCGTACGCGACCGGCTCGGGATCACGCCCGACGAGATCGACGGCGGTCACGCGCCCATGCTGGCCCGGCCGAAGGAGCTGGCCGACCGGCTGGAGGGCTATCTGACGGGCAGGTCGTAGACGCGGCGTACGCTGCTGCCGAGCCGGCTCACGTCGGCGCCGTAGATGTGCAGCGACACCCCGACCTCCGCGCTGGTGTTGCGCACCATGTGGATGTCCCCGGGCGGCGCGAACCCGCTCACTTCGCCCGGCCGGTTGTCGGCCCGGCCGATCTCCACCAGGTGGTCGCCCATGTCGCGGTAGAGCGTCTCGTGCTCGATGCCGCTGAGAATGCCGAACGTGCACCACGACACGTGGTCGTGGATGACGGTGTACTGGCCGGGCCGCCACACCACGGCCACGATCGAGAAATCCTCCTCGGCGTGGAGCACGTGCGAGACGTAGGTGTCGGGCGAGCCCGCGCGCTCCGCCGGCGTCAGGAGGTCGAGGCCGGGCAGGCGCTCACGGAGCAGGTTCGCGACGGCGAACGCGGAGTCGCGAAGCCCGAGCCTCCCGGCGGCGATCCGGGACACGCCGGACACCAGCGGGTCGAGTCCGGGTCTGGTGGCTGCGGTGACGACCACATTCATGGTATTCCCCTAGGGAAAATCAACAATCTGCCTTCCCCTTCTACGGTCGCGCATCTCGACCAATAGGTCCAACAGAAGTCTTCTGGCCCATCAATAGATATGATTGATGAGTGCTTGATGTCGTCCGGCTGCGCGTCCTCGTCGCCGTGGCCCGCAAGGGCTCCTTGACCGCGGCGGCCAAGGAGCTGCACTACTCCCAGCCCTCGGTCAGCCACCATCTGGCCAGGCTGGAGGCGGAGACCGGCGCCAAGCTCATCCAGCGCGCCGGGCGCGGGATCCGGCTCACCGAGGCGGGCCGGCTGCTGGCCGAGCGAGCGGCGGAGATCATCGGCCGCCTCGACGCCACGGCCGACGAGCTGGCCGCGCACGTCGGGCTGCGTTCGGGCCGCGTGCGGCTGGCCGCCTTCCCGTCGGCGCTGGGCACGTTCATCCCGAAGGCGGCCGGGCTACTGGCCGGCGCGCATCCGGGGCTGCGCCTGCAGCTCACGGAGACCGAGCCGCCGGAGGCGCTGCGGCTGCTGCGCGCCGGGCGCGTGGACGTGGCGGTGATGTTCCGCTACGACGACACCGCCCCCGAGGACGGCGGCCTGCACCTGACCCACCTGCTCGACGACCCCAGCTACCTGGTGTCGAGCACGGCGTCGGGCGAGCTGGCCGAACACGCCGACTCGTCCTGGATCGCCGGGTGCGACCGGTGCCGCAGCCACCTGCTGGACATCTGCGAGAAGGCGGGCTTCGAGCCGCGCATCGCGTTCACCAGCGACGACATCGTGGCCGTGCAGGCGCTGGTGGCGGCCGGGCTGGGGCTGACCATGCTGCCGGGGCTCGCGCTCCGCGCCCACCGGCACCCCGACGTGGAGGTGGCCGAGGTGCCCGGCTCGACCCGGCACGTCTACGCCGCCGTCTACGGCGATCCGCCCCACCCGCCCGCGACCGAGGCGCTGCTGGCGGCTCTCCGGGAAAGCCTTTGACGCCACCCCTACGATGGCCACATGCCGGACATCTCAACCC
This sequence comes from Nonomuraea sp. NPDC050643, assembly GCF_040654715.1. NCBI lineage: Bacteria > Bacillati > Actinomycetota > Actinomycetes > Streptosporangiales > Streptosporangiaceae > Nonomuraea > Nonomuraea sp. NPDC050643. The sequence continues at coordinate 107,291 of NZ_JBFAIM010000013.1, forward strand.
TCACCATCTTCTGCGTGACCACTCTCGGGCTGCTGCTCGTGCCCGGACCGGCGGTCCTCTACATCGTCACCAGGAGCGTCTCGCAGGGCCGCGCCGCCGGCCTGATCTCAGTGGCCGGCGTGCACGTGGGCTCGCTGGTGCACATCGGCGCGGCGGCGCTGGGCATCAGCGCGCTGCTGTCGGCCTCGGCCACCGCGTTCACGGTGGTCAAATACGTGGGTGTGGCCTACCTGCTCTGGCTCGGCGTACGCAAGCTGATGCACCGGGGCGACAGCGAGGAGCCGATCGAGCTGCGCGTGCAGTCGAAGCGGCGGCTGTTCTGGGAGGGGTTCGTGGTCAACGTGCTCAACCCGAAGACGGCCATCTTCTTCCTGGCGTTCCTGCCGCAGTTCACGCGCCCGGAGTTCGGGCCGATCGGTCAGCAGATCCTGGTGCTGGGCGTGCTGTGGCTCGTGCTCGGGATGGTGTCGGACGGCACGTACGCGATGCTCTCCTCGGCCCTGGCCGACCGGGTACGCGGGTCGGCCCGCACCCGCAGGCGGCTGGACGTGGGCAGCGGGATCGTGTACCTGGGGCTGGCCGCGTGGCTCACAACTGAGAAGGCCTGACAAGCCGGGAAATTTCCGGCCCGTAGTGCGATAGTGAGATCAAGGCTGGTCGGGGGCGGCACGTCGGGACGTAGCTGATGGGCGGGACCTCATGGACGCGCCACCGCATCGCCTCGGGCTCGAACGGGCCGTCGAGGTCTATTCGGGTCACGACGCGCTCGTCGGCGTGACCGGATCCGGCTACGTCCTCGGGCCCGACCTGGTGCTGACCTCAGGAGCCGTGGTCGATCCCGGTACGCCGTGCCAGGTGCGCGCCCCCTGGTCGGCCCGGTGGACGGACGCCGAGCAGGTGTGGCGGGGAGGCGGCGGCGCGGACGCCGTGCTGCTGCGGGTGCCGCAGGCTCCCTGGGCGGCCCTGCCCGGCGTCGAGCACAACCGCTGGGCCCGGGTGACAGGCCGCCGGCCGTTGCACTGCGTGGCCAGGGGCTTTCCCCGGGCGGCGCAGCGGGCCGGGTTCAGGGACGCCGAGACGGTGTCCGGGCTGGTGGACATCCCCGCGGGCGCGGTGTCGAAGGCCCTGACGGTCGGCGTGCTGCGCCCCGACCTGGCCGCGACGCCCACCTCGCTCTGGCAGGGCCTGCCGGGGGCCGTGCTGCTCGCCGAGCCCGCCGGGCAGATCATCGGCGTGGTCGCCGCCAGCCCCGACGGGTACGCCCAGCGCCGCCTCGACGCCATCCCCGTGACCGCGCTCCTCGGCGACCAGCGCTTTCGCGAACTGGCGGGCGTGGCTCCCGGCCCGCTCGAAGCCGTGGCGGAGGGCGACCCCTCGACGAGCCTGCCCGACCTGCTGACCTTCGCCCGCGAGGACCTGCCGCAGGACTGCGCCGACTGGGCACTGCTGATGGCGCGCCATGCCGTGGTGCCGTTCCTGGGGCGGACCGGGGAACTGGCGGAGCTGCGCTCCTGGGCCGCCGACCCGGCCGCGCTCTCGATCGCGATCGTGACCGGCCGCGGCGGCACGGGCAAGACCCGGCTGGCGGGCGAATTGTGCGCGGAGCTGGCCGAGGCGGGATGGGACACGGGCTTCCTGCCGCCGGAGTCGATCGGCGCTCCTCTGTCCGCCCGGGGTGTGAGCTTGGACGCGCTGCGGCCCACCCTGCTCGTCGCCGACCGTCCCGAGCCGTCCTCGCCGCTGCTGGGCGAGCTGATCCGGCGGCTGGCCAAACACGGGCGCAACCCCCGGGTACGACTCCTGCTGCTGGTCAGGGAGCCGGGTGAGCCGGAGTGGTGGCGGCGGCTGGACACCGCGGCGGGCGGCTGGCTGCGGCGGCTCAACACCACGACCGTGCAGCTCAACACGGCCCCCCTGACGCTGTCCGAACGCGCCGAGCACGCGATCACCGCCATGACGGCGTTCGCCCCGAGCCGGGCCGCGCTCCCCGCCCCGCCGCGCCTCGACGACCCTGACTACGGCCTGCCGCTCCATGTGCACACGGCCGCCCTGCTGCGGCTGCGTGACGGCGGTGCGGAGCCGGGCGGCGGGCTGCTGGAGCGGTTCGTCTCGCGTGAGTGCGACCAGTGGGTACGGGTGTGGCCGGGCGACCGGGAGCGGCTCGGCGCGGTGGCGGCGCGGCAGGCGGTGGCCGTGCTCACGCTCACCGCGCCCACCCCCGCCGAGCTGCCGGGGCTGCTGACGGCCGTGCCCGCGATCCGGGGGCGTGCCGTGGACGCCATGGACGTGGCGGGCTGGCTGGGACGGATCTTCCCTGGTGAAGGGCGGCTGACGCCGCTCGGGCCGGATCTCGTGGCCGAGCGCTTCCTGGCCGGCACCGAGGACCTCGACGCGCTCGTGCTGGCCCTGCACGATCACGAGAGCCGTACGGCCGGGCACCTCGTGCGCATGCTCGACGTCCTGCGCCTGTCGGCCGGGGACGAGCGGGTCAGGTCGGCGCTGTGGTCGCTGCTGGCGAGCCGGATCGGGAAACTGGTCACGCAGGCCATGGCGAATCCGGGCAGCCGGCTCGGGGACGTGCTCGACGCCGCGCTCGGGTTGTTCACCACCGACCGGCGAATCGCCGAGGCCGTCTCCGAAGCCGTCCCCGTGGCCGTGTCCACCCATGGGGCCGCGTGGGAGCCGCACGGGAACGCCGCGCTGGGGTTGCGGGCGTTGAACGTGACGCTGGGCGAGCTGGCCGTACGGCATCGGCGGGCGGGCGAAGCGCGGACCCCGCTGGCCGGGGCGCTGAGCCGGCTGTCGGACGCCCTCGCGGCGGTCGGCCGGGTGGGCGAGGCGGTCGTCGCGGCGGCCGAGTCGGTGGAGGTGTACGCCGCCGCGCCCCCGTACGAGGAGGCCGCCGGGCGGGCTCGGGCGCTGTTCGGCCTGGGGGCGTGCCTGCTGCTGGCGGGCGAGGCCGGCAGCGCGCTCAAGCCGGCGCAGGAGGCGGCGGCCAGGTTCCGGATCCTCGCCGAGGAGGATCCCCGGTACGCGGCGGAGGCCGCGCGGGCGCACCACAACGTGGCCTGCGCGTTGCTGGAGGTCGGCCGGTCGGGCGAGGCCGTGGCGGCGTTCGAGGCGGCGGGCGGCGACGCCGGCTTCGCCGCGGACCTCGCCGGGATCCTGTCCGTACTGCCGAGACCCGGCTCACGCCAGAGGCCCGCAGCTCCTGCGGCCCGTAAGCCGCGACCGCCGTTCGCCATCCAGCGCCCAGAGCCGGCCGCGACGGCCTTCAGCCCCGCACCCGGCATCCAGGCGTCCGAAAGCCGGGCGCCCGGCATCCAGGCATCCGGCAGCCATGCCCCCGAAAGCCAGGTTCCCGGAAGCCGAATGCCCGGAAGCCGGGCATTCGGCAGTCAGGTGCCCGGCAGCCATGCGCCTGGTAGGCCGCTTCGGATGCCTCTCGCGGCGCCGGTGCCGGAGTCGCCCGCCGTGCCGGCGCCGGGCCCGCTGGTCTCGTACGAGGAGGCCGATGACGGCGCGCTGCCCGAGCTGGCCGGCTGTCTCGCCGTCGCGGCCACCGCCGCGGTCAAGTACGCGGCCCCCACGAGCAGGGACGTCGCCCATCGCCTGCACCGGCTGGCCACCTGGCTGGAGGCGAACGGCAGGCCGGCCGACGCCCTCGTCCCGGCGGCCGAGGCCGTGACGCGGCTGCGGGCGCTGGCCGGTGAGGAGCCGGGGCTGCGGGCCATGCTGGCCTCCGCCGCCGCGCTGCCGGCCAGGCTGCACGCCCGGCTCGACGACCTGGACGCCGCGCAGAGGTCCGCCGCCGAGGCCGTACGCAACCTCCGGGCCCTCGTCACGCTGGAGCCCGACGAGCACCGCGCCGCCCTGGCGGGGCAACTGCTCGACCTCGGGGAGCTGCTGCTGATCGACGACCGGCCGGACGCCGCGCTGGACCCGCTGCAGGAGGCGATGGCCGTGGCGGCGGAGGGGCACACGGCGGCGCAGGCCAGGGGCCGGCGGCTGCTCGGTCTGTGCCTGGCCGAGCTCGGCCGGGCCGCGGACGGCCGGACCCAGCTCGAACTGGCGGCGGAGCTGTACGACGTGCTGCGCGCCGAGGACGACGCCCGCTCCGAGGTACGCGCCCGGCTGCGGCGCTGGGAGGCCGCCGCCGGACCGGCGGACGGGCGGCCCTGGCTGCTGACGATGGTCGTCGTCCGGCCGGACGAGGCCGTCACCCGGGCGGAGGCGCAGCTCGCCGAGTGCAGGAAAAACGTCCGGAGCGGCGAGGGCGGGCTGGGCAGGGAGCAGGTCGACGCCTACCTGTCGGCGCAGGCCATGCTCGCCGGCGCCCTGGCGGACGCGGGGCAGGCGGGGAAGGGCTTCGGGCTGGCGATGCAGGCCGCCGAGCTGCTCCAGCGGCACGCCACGCCCGCCGGGCCGCACGCGCTCGCCGTGGGCATGGTCGCCGCGGCGCTCGGACGGTCGCTCGTGGGGCTCGGCCGCCACAAGGAGGCCATCCCGCACCTGCTCACGGCCATCGAGTCGTACGAGCCGCACTCCGGGACGAGCCTGGTGTTCCGTACGGAGCTGGCCGAGCTGCTGATCCTGGAGACCGTCTCGCTGGCCGACGCGGCCTGCCCGGCCGACGCGGAGGCCGCCGCGGACCGCCTGGTCGAGCTGTACGCGAGGCTCGTCTCGGAGCGGCTCGAAGCCCCCTTGGCGCTGGCCGGGGCGCTGCGCCTGCAGGCCGGGATCCGCTTCACCCGGCGGAACCCGCAAGGAGCGCGGCAGTCGGTCACCCGCGCGCTGGACCTGCTGCCGCCGGAGCCCGAGCACGAGGAGCACACCCGCCTGCTCGCCGCCACCTGCCTGGAACTCGCCGGCCTGTGCCTGGCCGAGCTGGGCGACGACGACGCGGCCGGGGAGAAGCTGGCCGCCGGCACCGCGATGATGGCGCGGATCGGGGCCGTCCCGTACGACCTCGTCCCCGTGCACCTGCTGGCCCTGGTCCGGCTGGCCAGGCTGCGGACGGGAGGCGAGCGGGTCGCCTTGTGCGCCCAGATTCTCGGCATGCGGCCGCTTCCTGGGACAGAGGTGCTCGAAACGGTGGTGGAGGAGCTGTCGGAGCACGTGGACACGGTGGCGGCGGCCGAGCTGGTGCCCTCGCTGACGGCGTTCACGGAGGCGCTGGAACGGGAGGTGCCGCTGAGCGGCGCCCCGCGGCTCCACGACCGGTACGGCCGCTGCCTGGCCCGGTTCGGCGCCACCGCCGCGCGGGCGGGTGACACGGACGGCGCCGTCGCGGGCGCCGAGCTGGCCGCGCGGGTCTACCGGGGCCTGGCCGCCGTCTCCAGCACCTACCGGGGACCGCTCGGGTCGGCGCTCGCCGCGCTGGCCCGCCTGCGGCCCGACGACCCGGCCTTGCTGGAGCAGGCCATCGACCTGCTCGGGGGGCAGCAGGACCCGGCGCTCGCCGAGATCCTGCACCTGTACGCCGCCGAGCTGCTCGAACGCGGCCGTCCCGTCGAGGCCCTGGCCCAGTGCGAGCGGGCCGCCGACCTCTGCGACGAGCTGGACGACCCGGCCGTCGCCGCCGCCATCTACGCCCAGCTCGGCTCCACCCTGGCGGCCCTCGACCGCCCGCAGGCCGCCCTGGAGGCGATCACCTGGTCCCTGGCCGAACTGGACCGCGGCGACCAGGACCGCGAGGTACAGGACCGCGAGGTACAGGACCGCGAGGTACAGGACCGCGAGGGACAGGGCCGAAGCGGACAGGACCGCGACCAGCAGGACCGCAGCGGGCAGGAACAGAGCGACCAGGACCGCGGCAGGCGGGACAGGAGTGAGAAGTCGGCGCGGGTGCGGGCCCAGGCGGTTCAGGTGCGGGGGCGGGTGTTGCGGGCCTTCGGCCGGGACCAGGAGGCGCTGGCCCACCTCGTCGAGGCGCTGCGCCTGTTCACCCGGCTGCCGGACCCGCCCGCCGCCGCCGAGACCGCCGCCATGATCGCCGACGACCTCCTGGCCGCGGGACGGCCGCAGGAGGCCGCCGAGTACGCCGCCATCGCCATGACCGGCCACGAACCCGGCACCGTCAAGCACGCCCTGGCCACGCAGCGCCTCGTCAGGTGCCACATGATGCGCGGCGAGCTAGCCGAGGCCAACGCGCTCGTCGACGACCTGATCCCGCGCGCCAGGCGGTCGCCGGACGATCTGACGTACCGGGCGATCCTGGCCGACTCCCTGGCGCAGAGCTCCGAGCTGCTGCCCCTGCTGCGGCTGGACGGCGGGACGCAGGCGGAGGCGAGGGCGCGTGAGGCCATCGCCATCTACGACGAGCTGCTGACCACGGGCATGGACGCGCAGGCCCTGCACACCAGCCGGGCCGGCGCCTGCCTGACGCTGGCCTCGGCGCTCAGGATGCGGGAGCTGGCGGCCGAGGCGATCCAGCCGCTGCGGGAGGCGGTCGCGGCGCTCGAGCGCTTCTCCCCCGGCAACCCGATGCAGGCCGGGCTGCTGTCGCGGGCCATGCTCATGCTGGGCGACGCGCTCATGGAGGCGGGCCGGGCGCTGGAGGCCGGGCTCGTCTTCCACCGGGGCACGCAGGTGACGCGCGACGAGCTGTCCAGGGCCGTGGCCCACGCCCGGCTCGGCTTCTGCCAGCGGGAGCTCGGCAGGAACGACGCCGCCGACGCCGCCCTGCGGGCCTCCGCCGGCCTGCTGCGCGGCCTGCTCGCCGACCGGCGGAAGGCCGAACCGGGCACGGGGCCGGGCCCAGCATCAGGCCCGAAGCCGGGCCCAGGACCAGGCCCAGACGCTGAACCCGGCGCCGAACCGGACGCGGAGCTGACCGGCCTGCTCCTCGACGTGCTGCGTGGCCGGGTGAAGGTGCTGGAGCAGGCCGGCAGGGACGACGACGCGCGGGCGGTGCAGGACGAGCTGCGCCGCCTCAGCGGTCGCTAGCCTCCAGCGTCTCCGGCCTCCACCGTCTCCCGGGCCCACCGGTAGTCGGCCTTGCCCGCCGGCGAGCGCACCATCTCGGCCACGAACGCGTACGTCCGGGGCACCTTGTAGCCCGACAGCAGCTTCCTGCAGTGCTCGTCGAGTTCGGCGGCCGTGACCTCGACGCCCGGGCGCGGCTCGATGACGGCGGCCACCCTGTTGCCCCACCGGTCGTCCGGCACGCCGGTCACCACCGCGTCGAACACCGAGGGATGCCCCTTCAGCACCGCCTCGACCTCCTCGGGGAAGACCTTCTCGCCGCCGGTGTTGATGCACTGCGAGCCCCGGCCGAACACGTTGACCGTGCCGTCGGGGTCCACCGTGGCCAGGTCACCGGTCAGCAGCCAGCGGGTGCCCTCCTCGTCGGTGACGAACGTGCGGGCGGTCTTGTCGGGGTCGTTGTAGTAGCCGAACGCCACCCGCCCCGACCTGGCCACCGTGCCGAGCTGCCCGGAGCCGGGCTGGACGGGCCGGTTGGCCTCGTCGAGCACGGCGAGGTTGACCACGGAGTTCGGCTGGTAGCGCAGGCCCTTCTCCGGTGAGGACCCGGCCACGCCCGAGGCGGTGTAGCCGGACTCGGTGGAGCCGAAGTTGTCGAGGATCATGACGTTCGGTAACAGCTCCTGGAGGCGGTCGCGGACCGCGCCGGACAGGATGGCGCCGGTGGAGCTGATCACGAACAGCGAGGAGACGTCGTGGCCGCCGCCCTCCAGCGCCTCGGCCAGCGGCCTGGCCATGGCGTCGCCGGTGATGTTCATGGTGAAGACGCGCTCGCGTTCGACCGCGCGCCACACGTCCGCGGCGTCGAACTTGCGCACGTACACGATGGTCGAGCCCATCCACCAGGCGATGAACGTGGCCATCTGCGCGGCCCCGTGCATGAGCGGCGGCGCGGCCATCATGACCATGGGGTTGGCCTTGACCGCCTCGTCGATGACCTCCTGCGGGGTGGTGCGCGGCTCGCCGTAGGGGTTGCCGCCGCCGAAGCCCATGAACAGGTCCTCGACGTGCCACATCGCGCCCTTGGGCATGCCCGTCGTGCCGCCGGTGTAGATGATGTACACGTCCTGGCCCGAGCGTGGCGGGAAGCCCCGTTCGGGCTTGCCGCGTTCTAGGGCGGTCTCGTACGGCACCGCCGAGCCGATCGCCGGCGGCCCGCCCACCGAGATCAGGTGTTCGAGCAGCGGCGCGTCGTCCACCACGGCGGCCACCCTGGCCTCGAACTCGACGTCGTAGACCAGCGCCCGGAGGTCGGCGTCCCGGTACAGGTAGAGCAGTTCGGCCTCGACGTAGCGGTAGTTCACGTTGATGGGCACGGCCCTGATCTTGAGGGCCGCGAGGACGCCGGCGATGTACTCGATGCCGTTGCACAGGTGCAGGCCGACGTGCTGGCCCGGCTGGACGCCCAGGTCCATGAGGTAGTGGGCGAGCCGGTTCGACTCGGCGTCCAGTTCGGCGTACGTGCGCCGTTCCTGGTCGCAGACGACGGCCGTCCGGTCCCCGATCGCGTCCGCGAGCCCTTCGAACAGATCTGCGTGGTTGAACTCCATCAGGGTCTCTCCCGTCCGACGATCCACATCGCGAAGAACTGGGCTCCCCCGCCATAGGCGTGGCCGAGCGCCGTACGGGCGCCGTCCACCTGGTGCTCGCCGGCCATGCCGCGCACCTGCAGCGCGGCCTCGGCGAACCTGATCAGTCCCGAGGCCCCGATCGGGTTGCTCGACAGCACCCCGCCGGAGGCGTTCCACGGGATGTCTCCGTCGAGCGCCGTGGCGCCCGACTCGGTGAGCTTCCATCCCTCCCCGTCGGCCGCGAACCCCAGGTTCTCCAGCCACATCGGCTCGTACCAGGAGAACGGCACGTAGGTCTCGGCCACGTCGATCTGCCGGCGCGGGTCGGCGATGCCGGCCTGCCGGTAGACGTCGGCCGCGCAGTCCTTGCCCGCCTGGGGGCTGACGGTGTCGCGGTCCGCGCGGAAGATCGGCTCGGAGCGCATGGCCGTCCCGTGCACCCAGGCGGGGGTGCCGGTGACCGCCGACTCCGACGACAGGACCATCGCGCAGGCGCCGTCGCTGGACGGGCAGGTCTCCAGGTAGCGGATGGGTTCCCAGAGCATCGGCGTGGCCTCGACCATCTTCTGGTCGATGCCGGGGATCTTGAGGTGCGCGTACGGGTTCTTCAGCGCGTTGAGCCGGTCCTTGACCGCGACCAGCGTGCCGATGTGGCCGGGGGCGCCGGACCTGCGCATGTACTCGCGGATGTGCGGCGCGAAGTAGCCGCCCGCGCCCACCACCAGCGACGCGTTGAACGGCAGGTGGGTGGACAGCGCCCAGGTGGCGTTGGACTCCGACTGCTTCTCGAAGGCCACCACCAGCACCCGGTCGTGCACCCCGCCCTGGATCAGCGAGGCGCCGACCAGGGCGGTGGAGCCGCCGACGCTGCCGGCCGTGTGCACGCGCATCATCGGCTTGCCCGCCGCGCCGAGCGCGTCCGCCAGGTACGCCTCCGGCATCATCACGCCCTCGAACAGGTCGGGCGCCTTGCCGATGACGACGGCGTCGATGTCCTTGAACGACAGCCCGGCGTCCTCCAGGGCGCGCAGCGCCGCCTCGCGGACGAGCCCGGCGATGGAGACGTCGCGCCGTTTGGTCGTGTAGTGCGTCTGCCCGACGCCGATGACCGCGCACCGGTTGCCCATGCTCATGCCTCCAGTACGGTGACGAGGTTCTGCTGCAGGCAGGGGCCGCTCGCGGCATGGCCGACGGTGCGCCTCGCCTCGCCGTCGTGGATGCGCCGCGCGGCCTCGCCGATGCGGATGAGGCCCGTGGCCATGACGGGGTTGGCGGCCAGCGGGCCGCCCGAGGGGTTGATCAGTGTGTCGCCGCCCAGTTCGAGGGCCTGGCGCAGGACGATCTCCTCGTGGGGGAACTGGGCGTGCAGCTCGGCCACCTCGACGGGACCCTTGCCGACCCCCGCGGCACGTGCGGCATCGGCCGCGGAGGCCGACAAGGCCAGGTTGCGCATACCCAGGTAGTGCGGCTCTATGCGGTGGGCAATCCCCCTGATATAGGCGGGATTGGCACACAACTGCCCGGCCAGATCGCCGGTCGCGAGCACGATGGCGGCGGCGCCGTCCGTGATGGGCGGCACGTCCGTCTTCCGCAGGGGTTGCAGCGCGAAGTCCTCGCCGTCCGGGTCGGGCAGGTCGAGCGCGTACGGGTTGCTTCTCCCGTCCGCGCGGCTCCGCCGCACGATCTCGTCGAGTTCGGCCCGGTCCGCCCCGACCGCGTTCGCCTGGAGCGCGGCGTAGGAGAGCTGGTCGAGGCCGAGCGGCGCCAGGTAGTACGGGTCGAGCTGGAGCGTCATGATCGTGCGCAGGTCGCCGAGCGAGGACTTGCCGAAGCCGTAGACCAGGGCGGAGTCGATGTCGCCGTGCTGGAGGCGCACCCAGGCTTCGTACAGGGCCCAGGCGCCGTCCATCTCGACGTGGCTCTCCGAGATCGGCGGCCAGGCCCCCAGCGCGTCGAGCGCGGACACGAACGAGAACGGGGCTCCGGCGAGGTAGTCGCAGCTCCCCGAGCAGGTGAAGCCGAACCGCTTGAGCCCGGTGCGCTCCTTGACCTCGTTGATCACGGGCAGGATCAGCTCGGGCTCGGTCTGCCCGGCGTCCCGGTCGGTGTGCTCGGTCTGCGCGAACGCGACGATGGCCACATCTCTCATGACAGCTCCACGTCGGGCTCGCCGGTGGGGGCGAACCAGCGGATGTTCGCCATGGACGCCGTGCGCTCGTTCTCGGGGATCCAGACCGCCCGGACCCGCATGCCCTGGCGCACCTCGTGCGCGGGAATGTCGCCGATCAGGGCGATCATGGGGACGTCGGCGTTGTCGAGCAGGATGTACGCCGACACGAACGGCACCTGCGGAGCCCGCGGGTCCGGCAGGTTGTTGATGGCGAACGTGGTGATCGTGCCCGTGTCGGGCAGTTCGACGGTCTCCCCGATGCCGCCGCCGCATTGGGGGCACGACAGCCGATAGGGCACATAGACCTTGTCGCATTCCGCGCACCGGCCGCCGAGGAAGACGCCGCGCTCGATGCCCCCGAGGAAGACGCGCAGGGCGCCGCCCGCCTGGAGGCGGTATTCGGCGCGCACGTTGGACACGATCTTCGTGACCTCAGGGGCGAAATACGCGATGTCGGTGATGTGGCCGGTGGGCTGGTCGCGCCAGACCGGCCAGACGCGGGTGCCCGCCTCGATCGCCTTCGCGTTGCCCGCGTCCACGGCGTGCAGCAGCGCGGTGTCCGCGCCGTCGAGCTCGATCAGCGCCCAGGCGAACGGGCGGTCGAGGGGGTGGGCCTCGATCGGCTCGTCCACCCACGCCCACGTGGTGACCGTGCCGGCGGGGCCGACCTCGACGTACTCGCCGGTGACCGGCTCGCCCGTGGCGGGGTCGTACTCGAGGGGCGGGACCAGGACGCGGCCCTCCGCGGTGCGCGCCCCGACGATGCGGCGGGCGCGTAACTCGGTGAGGAAGCGCCCGATCACCGGGCCCGTGGTGCGGGTGTAGCCGCCGGGGAACTCCAGGACGTGCTGAGCGACCAGCGGATCAGATGGCACGGTCGTGTCCCTCCCAGTACGGGGCGCGGAGTTTGCGTTTGAGCAGCTTGCCGTTGGGCTCGCGGGGCATCTCGGCGATGAAGTCGACGCTCTTGGGCCACTTCATCCTGGACAGCCGGCCCTCCAGCGAGGCCAGCAGCTCGGCGGCCAGCTCGGGGCCCGGCTCATGGCCCGGGGCCGGCTCGACCACCGCCTTGATCTGCTCGCCCCACTCCTCGTCCGGGATGCCGAACACGGCCACGTCGGCCACCTTCGGGTGGACCATGAGCTCGTTCTCGATCTCGGCGGGATAGATGTTGGCGCCGCCCGAGATGATCATGTCGGCCTTGCGGTCGCACAGGAACAGGAAGCCGTCCTCGGTCAGGTAGCCGATGTCGCCGACGGTGAAGTGGTCCTTGAGCCGGTTCGCGGCGGTCTTGTCGGGGTCGCCCTTGTACTCGAACGAGGCGCCCATCATCTTCATGTAGATCGTGCCCGGGGTGCCGGTCGGGACCGGTTCGCCGTTGTCGTCCACGATGAGCAGCTCGCTGATCGGCCAGGCCTTGCCGACCGTGCCCGGGTGCGCCTTCCAGTCCTGCGGGGTGGCCAGGGTGCCGCCGCCCTCGGTGGCCGCGTAGTACTCGTACACGCAGTCGCCCCACCACTCGAGCATCGCCTGCTTGACCGGGACGGGGCAGGGGGCGGCGGCGTGGATCATCCACTTCAGCGAGGACAGGTCGTAGCGCTCGCGGGTCTCCTGCGGCAGCGCCAGCAGCCGCTTGAAGTGGGTCGGGACCAGGTGCGAGTTGGTGACGCCGTGCCGCTCGCACAGCCGCAGCAGCTCCTCGGCGTCCCACCGGTCCATGTAGACGAGCGTGTGGCCCATGTGCAGGGCGGTGCCGCCGAACTGGGTGACCGCGGTGTGGTAGCTCGGGGAGGTGACCAGGTGGGCGTTCGGGCGGCCCTGGGTCATGCCGAACAGTCCGAGCAGGAACGTCATGAGTTCGGCGGAGTCGTCCGGGTCCAGGCCGTTGAGCGGCCGGCGGACGCCCTTGGGCTTGCCGGTGGTGCCCGAGGTGTAGTGCATGGTGGCGCCGGCGGTGCGGTCGGCGGGGGCGGTGTCGGGCTGCCCGTCGGTCAGCTCGCTCACCGGGCGGAAGCCGAGCCCCTGGTCGCTCTCGCTCAGCAGGAAGCGGCGCTCCGGCTTGACGGCCTCGGCGCCGCGGGCGCCCTCCTCCGCGAAGCGGGGGTGCACGAAGAAGGCCTTGGCCTCGCTGTCGGACACGATGTACGCGATCTCCGGGCCGGTCAGGTGCCAGTTGACCGGCGTGTAGTACCAGCCGGCCTGTAACGCGGCCAGGTAGAGCACCAGGCCGTCGGCGCCGTTGGGCGCCAGGCCGCAGATGCCGTCGCCGGGCTGGAGGCCGAGTGCTCGCAGGCCGTGCACCAGGCGGTTGGCCCGGGCCAGCAACTCTCCGGCGCGGTGCTCCGTACCGTCGGGATCCACTGCCGCGATCCACTCGGGATCCGCCTGCGCGAGCCTCCAGAAACCGAGCGTGCCCATCTGATCTCCTCAGCTCAGGGCGAGCAAAACAGGAACCTGTTCTCGTTTGCTGGTGGGAGCGTATCCCGCGGGTGAAGTCCTGAGCAAGCGCTTGATCTTACGACTGACGCCCGGCTTCGCCGGCCCGTCGGGGCCGCTGACGACGCGCGTGGGGCGGGGGTATGATCGCAGCCTAACAAGCGCTTGATTCAGCGACTTTCGGAGGCATCCGTGGAGCTCCTGCCGATCAGCACCCCGCACTGCCGGATCGAACGCGACGGCCACGTCCTGACCGTCACCATGAACCGGCCGGAGGCCCGCAACGCGCTCTCCTCGGACATGCTGATCGGCCTGGCCTCGGCGTGGGCGTACGCCTCGGCCGAGCAGGGCATCCGGGTGGCGATCCTCACGGGCGCCCAGGGCACGTTCTGCTCGGGCGCCGACCTCAAGGCCATGGGCCAGCCGTCCACGGACCCCGAGGTCCAGGCACGGGCCGCGCAGATCCCCAACTTCCACTGGAAGGGCCTGCTGCGCGAGGACCTGCCCACCAAGCCGATCATCTGCGCGGTGGAGGGCTACGCGGTGGCCGGCGGCACCGAGCTGCTGGTGGGCACGGACCTGCGGGTGGTGGCGGAGTCGGCCACGCTGGGGCTGTTCGAGGCCAAGCGCGCCCTGTTCCCGATGGGCGGCAGCGCCGTACGGCTGCCGCGGCAGATCCCGTACTGCCACGCCATGGACCTGCTGCTCACCGGCCGCGCGATCACGGCGGCGGAGGCCCTGTCGATGGGTCTGGTCAACCGCGTGGTCCCGGACGGCCAGGCGCTGGCGGTGGCCCGCGAACTCGCCGACGACGTCGCCGCCTCTGGGCCGCTGGCGGTGCAGGCGATCCTGCGCACCTACCGCGACACGCTGGGCCTGGCGGAGCCGGAGGCCCTGAAGGTGTCGGACGACCTGGGCTGGCCGGTGATCGGCTCGGAGGACGCCAAGGAGGGCACCCGCGCCTTCCGCGAGAAGCGCCCCCCGACGTACCTGGCCCACTAGGGCCAGCGCGGCTCCTGGTCCGGGACGGTCTCCAGGCCGGCCCAGTCGTCGCGGACGGGCGAGAACGCCTCCACCACCACCGCGCCGTCCGGGCCCGCCGTGACCTCGTGCGGGACGCCGGCGCGGACGCACCACGTCCCTCCGGGGCCGAGGTCGCGGGTCTCCGCCCCGGCCCGGAACCTGAGCGTGCCCTGGACGCACACGCCGAGCTGTTCGTTGGCGTGCCGGTGCTCCGGCACGAGGCCGCCCGGGGGCAGCTCGACCACGGCCAGGGTGAGGTGGTCGCCCTGGACGACCCTGGCCAGGACGTCGTTCCAGATACGGGTGGGCGGGATGGCGTGGAGTTCGGTGAGCATCGGTCGCCTCCGTACGCGGGGTGCGAGTCGGCACGAATCTAGGCCGCCCTCCGCGTTAAGGACAATCGACAGCTCCTTAACGCAGGGTTTAGCGTTCCCACATGCTCGACGTGGCCAGGCTCCGGGTGCTGCGCGAGGTGGCCCGTCATGGGTCGCTCACCCGCGCCGCCGCCGCGCTCTCGTACACACCGTCGGCCCTGTCGCAGCAGATCGCGGTGCTCGAACGCGAGGCGGGCGCGCTGCTGCTGGAGCGGCACGCCCGCGGGGTGCGGCTGACGGAGGCCGGCCGGGCGCTCGTCCGGCACACCGAGCGCGTCCTCACCGAGCTGCGCGCCGCCGAGAGCACGCTGGCCGCCATCTCCGCGGCCGAGGGCGGCCGGCTCCGGTTCGGCTCCTTCACCACGGCCAACGCCACGCTGATGCCGCTGGCCGTGCGCGCCTTCCTGCGTGAGCGGCCGGCGGTCGAGGTGGAGCTGGTCGAGGCCGACCGCGACGAGGCCATGGCGGCCGTGGCGGCGCACGAGCTGGACCTGGCCCTGGTGTACGAGTTCCCGGCCGCGCCCCTGCGCGTGCCCGCCACCGTCGAGGCCCGCCACCTGCTGGCCGACCCGCTCCACATCGCGCTCCCGCCGGACCACCGGCTGGCCGGGCGTGAGCGGATCAGGCTCGCGGACCTGGCCGGCGAGCGCTGGATCCAGGGCGTCCACCGGGGCTCCACGATCGACGTGCTGCCCGAGGCGTGCCGGGCGGCGGGGTTCGAGCCCAGGATCGCCTTCAGGACCGACGACCAGATGACGGTGCGGGGGCTGGTGGCGGCCGGGCTCGGGGTCGCGCTGGTGCCGTTCCTGACGCTGCCCGCGACCGCGCCCGACCTCGTCGTACGCCGGCTCAGCGAGCCCGCGCCGACCAGGACCGTCATGACGGCCACGCCCGCCGGCCGCTACCGCCTGCCCGCCGCGGCCGCCATGATCGAGCACCTGCGGGCGGTCGCCGCGAGCCTCGGCGAGGTCAGTCCTCCGTGATGCGCTCCAGCCGTTCCAGGGCCTCGCCGTACTCCTCCACCAGCCCGAACATCACGTCCTTGGCCGAGCGGACCTGGTTCATGATGCCGATGATCTGCCCGGCGGGGAACGTGGCCAGCTCCGAGGCGTCCGAGCGGCCGATGCGCCGCAGCGCGTTCGACACCAGCATGAACTGCAGCGGCATCGGCAGCGTCCCCGGAGACTCCTCCGACTCCCATGCCTCGGTCCACTCGTTCTTGAGCAGCCGCGCCGGCTTGCCGGTCCAGCTCCGCGAGCGCACGGTGTCGCGGGAGGTGGCCTCCAGGATGCGGCGCTTGGCCATCTCCGGCGTGTCCGCCTCCTCGACCGTGAGCCACAGCGAGCCGGTCCAGACGCCCTCGGCGCCCAGCGCCATCCCGGCGGCCATCTGGCGACCGTTGCCGATACCGCCCGCGGCCAGCACGGGCACGTCCACGGCGTCCACCACCTGCGGGATCAGCACCATGGTGGAGATCTCACCGGTGTGCCCGCCGGCCTCCGTGCCCTGGGCGACCACCACGTCCACGCCGACCTCGACCTGCTTGAGCGCGTGGCGCGGGGTCGAGGCGAGGGCGGCGACCTTCACGCCGTGGGAGTGGGCGAGGTCCACCACGTCGGCGGGTGGCGGGCCGAGCGCGTTGGCGAGGAGCGCGATGGGGTGGCGCAGGGCGACCTCCACCTGGGGGCGGGCGGTGGCGTCCGTCCAGCCGAGCAGCACCTTCCCGGCGTCCGTCTCCGACGACAGCGGTGGCACGCCGTGCTTGGCCAGGAGGTCCTCGACGAACGCCCGGTGCCCGTCGGGGATCATCGACTGCAGGCGGCCGACGAGCTCCTCGGGCGCGAAGTCGACGCCCTCGTAGGAGGCCGGCATGACCACGTCCACGCCGTACGGCCTGCCGTCCACGTGGTCGTCGATCCATTTGAGCTCCGTCTCGAGCTCTTCAGGGGTGAAGTAGAGCGCTCCGAGCACCCCCATGCCGCCCGCGCGGCTGACGGCGGCGACCACGTCCCTGCAATGGCTGAACGCGAAGATCGGGAGCTCGATTCCGAACATGTCCGTGACACGGGTCCGCATGGCCCGACAATACGTCCGGAGAGCAGCGAACTGCAACGTGTTCTAGACTAGAACCTTTCGTCTGGTACCGGTGAGTAACCTTGGACTATAACGAGTTCTAGTAAGAGATTCCGGCGCAAAGAAAAAGGGCCCGTTTTCACGGGCCCTGAAATACGCCGGGGATTACTCGGTGGCGTCGGGGCGGCGGCGGCCCAGCAGGACCCCGGCCAGGACGAGGACGCCGCCGACGATGAGCAGGACCAGCGGGATGATGTTGCGCAGCAGGTTGATCTGGCTCTTGCCCTCCTGGGCGCTCTTCACCAGGTCGCCGATGGTCTGCTCGGTCATCTTCGCGGTGGCCACGAAGGCGGCCGTGCGCTCCACGCCGTCCTGGGTCTTCAGCACCTCGTGGCGCTGCAACTCCTGCTTGACCGGGGCGCCCGTGACCGGCTCGACCCAGTACGTCGTCTTGCCGTCGTACCAGCGGTCCACCTGGACGTCGCCCGTGGTCCCCGTCATGCCGAGCACGTTGGCCGGCGCCGTGCGGGTTTCGGTCTTGGTCGGCGGCACGTCCTGCTCGAAGACGTAGGCGGGCAGGCCGTTGACGCTCTCCTCACGGACGAACTTGGCGTCGAACGCCTTCTGCGCCGTGGAGTTGAACACCTTGTACGTCTTCTTCTCCACGTCGAACGGGAACTTGTAGATCTGCCCCTCGAGCGTGACCGGAGCCTTCTCGATGCTGGTGCCGCAGCAGTTGACGCCCAGCCCCGTGTAGCGGTCGAAGGCGCTGCGCCGCTCGGAGATGTCGATCTGCGGCCGGCTGTTGGTCACGTCGTTGACGACCGTGGCCTCGTCCCAGACCACCCGCTGGGAGTTGGCCTCCTTCACGTCGCCGCGCGTGGTGACGATGATGTCGAGGTCGCCGGTGAGCACCTTCAGGTCCTGGAGGGAGAAGTACTGGGCGCCCTTCGCCTCCAGCCGGGTGATGCCGAACTGGTCCGCCGGCGCGGAGATGATCTGGCTCGCCGCCCAGAATTTCAGCAGCGGCGCCAGCGCGATGAAGAAAGCTCCGAACCCGATGAGGACGAGCGTGGAGATACGACCCATCGAATCCTCCGCAATTGTAGAACGTGTTGTCGTCTAGCGCGATCGTCGAGCAACAAAGTATGACAGTGGGTGATGTCCGTCACCGGCGGGCTTACCACCGCAACCAAATCGATAGAAACATGTTCTATCGTGGTTCGACCGAGAAAGTGGGAGCAGCGATGAGGAGCAGGGACGCCGCCCTCGACGGCATCCGCGCGTTCGCGGCGCTCGGCGTCTGGCTGCTGCACGTCGGGAGCAACACGGGCGTCATGTACCGCGAGGGCATGTTCGCCTGGATGATGAGCCGCCTCGGCATCGCCGTACCCATCTTCTTCCTCCTGTCGGGCCTGCTGCTCTATCGCCCGTGGGCGCGCGCGGTGATCGAGGATACGCCACGGCCGAAGCCGCTGCGCTACCTGTGGCGCAGGGTGCTGCG
Organism: Nonomuraea sp. NPDC050643; assembly: GCF_040654715.1. NCBI lineage: Bacteria > Bacillati > Actinomycetota > Actinomycetes > Streptosporangiales > Streptosporangiaceae > Nonomuraea > Nonomuraea sp. NPDC050643. The sequence goes on from NZ_JBFAIM010000013.1 coordinate 125,429, forward strand.
GGTCATGCCGGTCTACTGGCTCGTGACCGGGCTGGCGCTGTGGGCGTGGACCTCGTTCGACTGGACCGGCTGGCTCAAGTGGATGCTGCTGCTGCAGAACTTCTTCCAGGGCGACCCGGTGCCCGACGGGCTCTACCAGATGTGGACACTGCCCATCGAGATGTCCTTCTACGTCGTGCTGCCGGTGCTCGCCTGGCTGCTGCACCTGTTCGCGCGGCGGGGGAACCGGCCGGTCAGGCTGCTGGTGGGCATCGGGGTGCTGCCGCTGATCTCGGTGGCCGCCGTGGTGGCCACGCGGCTGCTCGAGCAGCCCCAGATCGCGCTGCTGCTGCCGTACCACCTGATCTACTTCGCCTGCGGCATGGCGCTGGCGGTGCTGTCGGTGTGGATCGGGCACAGCCGGGTGGTCGACTCGCTCGCGCCGCAACTGCTGGTGCTGGCGGCGCTGCTGTACGCGGCGCTCAGCACGGGGCTGGCCGGGCCGCGCACGCTCACGCTGCCCACGCTCTCGCAGTCGCTGTGGCGGGTCACCCTGGAGGCGGCGGTGGCCGTGCTGGTCGTGGCGCCGTTCGCGCTGGCCTCCCGGCCGGACTCGCTGCGCCACCGGGTGCTCGGCAACCCCGTCACCGCGTACATGGGGCGCATCTCCTACAGCTTCTTCCTGTGGCACGCGCCGGTGATCACGTTGCAGCTCAAGCTCACCGGCGCGCAGCCGTTCGCCGGCGACTTCGTCAGCGTGGCGGTGGTCTCGTTCGTGGTGACGATGCTGCTGAGCGTCGGCAGCTACCACCTGATCGAAGCGCCCGCGCTCCGGCTCAGCCGACACCGGTCAGCACCTTCTCGGCCGCCGAGGGCTCGGGCTCCGCTGCCGGTCGCGCCGGCTCCGTGACGAGCTGGCCGAACAGCACGCCCACGGCCGCGCAGGCGGCCAGTTGCGGCACCTGATCCATCAGCCAGCCGAGGTCCACCCCGTGGTCGCGCAGCACCATGGCGGCCGCCAGGGACAGCGTGGCCGCGCCGAAGACCCCGGCCGCGAGCCAGTGGGCGGGCAGCCGGCGGGCGCGCAGCAGGAGGGTCAGGAGCACGGCGCAGAGCACCGCGACCATGCCCTGCCAGTTCGCCGCCCAGCCGCCGAACGCCAGGCCGAGCACGACCGCGTACGGCGCCCGCAGGCTGGACAGCCGCGCGGCCGGGGCGGCGGCGGTCTCGCGCACGTGCTCGGGACGCGGCCCCCGCAGGAACAGCGCGGCCAGCGCCAGCAGCGCGATCCCGGCCAGGCCGAGCACGAGCGCCAGCCAGTACGCCTGGTCGGGCACGTACTCCAGCCGCGCGGTGCCCGACGTGCCCGCCGGTAGCTCCCAGCCCTGCTTCCAGCCGTCGACGCGGACGGGTTTGAGCGTCTTGCCGCCGATCTGGGCCCGCCAGCCGGTGTTGTAGTTCTCGTTGACGACGAGGAAGGAGTCCTTGGGGGCGCTCACCTTCAGCTCGCGTACCGAGGGGGTCCAGGCGCTCTGCACGGCGGCGCCCTCCACACCGCGCCGCTTGGCCGGGAGCGTGCCGATCACCAGGTCGTCGACGGCGAACGGGTCCCAGCCCGCCACCCGTACGCGGTTGTCGCCCTCGGCGAGCTGCGCCCGGGAGCAGCCGAGGATCTGCACGGGCCGTTGTTCGAGCAGGTCGGCGTGGGTGCCGGCGACCTTGGTGGGGATCGCGCGGCCGTTCACCTCGATCCTGGGGCCGAGCCCGCAGGCCAGCCGGAGCGGGATGTCCGCCGGCCGGCCCACCGGGTCGACGCCGGGGATCACCAGCTCGGTCACCTGGAGCCGCTTGGAGAACGGGGTGAAGCGGAGCTTGAGCCGGGAGGTGGACATGGCCCTGAACCTGAGCTCGCCGCGCTCGTCCACGCGCCCCGCGCGTACGGCGCCGCCGTCGCCGGTGACGATCACGTCGAGCGGCTGCCTGTCGCTGCCGGGGCGGCCGATCTGGAGGCGGGAGATCGTCCGCCTGCCCTTCCAGGCGATGCTGAGCGTGGGCTCGGTGTCCTCGGCGGCGGGGATCCACGTGGTGCTCCCGTCCGCGTCGAACGCCGACCGGGGCGCCACCACGGCGTCGTCGCTGAGCCGGGACGAGCCGGTCACGGTGGTCAGGTCCGCACGGACCCGGGTGAAGCGGTCGATCAGCTCCGGATCCCTCAGCACGGCCGTTCCCCGCACGTTCGCGCTCATGGCGGACTCCGTGCTGAAGGTCCGGTCGAACCCGGTCTCCTCGCCCTGCTTGGCCAGCACCACATCGTTGCAGACCCACCGGAACTGGTTGCGCATGCAGCCGGGCCGCTCGTCGAGCCCGCGATCCATGACGAACACGTCGCCGCCCGAGCCGGGCAGCCTGATCGTGCGCCCCGCCGTGACACCGGGGACGGCCAGCTCGGTGATCCCGACCCGCTGGCCGTAGCTCCACTCGTCGGAGGCCGTCGCGGCCACCTTGATCCGCACCCAGCTCGTGGGCCCGGCGGGCAGCCGCAACCGCTGCGGATCGGTGGTCCGCCGCAGCTCCTGGACCAGGCGGCCCGACTCGGTCTCCACGGCCACCCGCTTGATCACCTGGCCGAGCAGCAGGTCGGGGGCGAACATGACGTCCACGTACGGGATCGTCACCCGCCCCGGCAGGTCCACCCGCAGCCACTCGCCCTGGGGAGGCTTGGAGCCGTCGCTCTCCCAGCCGGTGCCCACGTTGCCGTCCATGGCGGCCCATGGGCTGCGGCCGGTGGTGCTGATGCCCGCGATCGCGTACGGGTCCGCGACCGAGGAGGAGGCGCTGATGCCGGAGATGCCGTGGTACTCGGCCACCGAGGTCTCCCCCAGCCAGCCGTCCTCCAGCAGGTCCAGCTCTCTGACCCCGGAGAAGTCCGCCTTCTTGTCGGCTGTCAGCGTGGGCGACCAGTTCGACCTGATCTCGCCGAACGAGCGCTCGCGCAGCCGCAGCGCGTCGCTGACCACGGTCGGCGCCTCGCGCTTGCCGGCATCGCCGTTGACCAGGACCGGGCCGTCGCCGAGCAGGCCGAGGTCGCCCATCGCGAGCAGCGAGTCGGGCCCGCCGCGCACGGCCAGCGCGTCGCTCACGGGCTGCACGGACACCAGGTCAGAGCTGCCGGACACCTCGTAGAGGTCGAGCGCGGGGAACGGCGCGTCGATCTGGTTGACCGCGTCGTCGGTCTCCCGGTCGCCGATCAGGTCGCCGAACGAGCGCACCTTCCTGATGCCGGGCGACTCGCGCAGCGCCTCGAAGACCCGGGCCGGCCAGGCGCCCTGGAGGTTCTGCCGGATGAGGTCGTTCCTGACGAGCAGGTAGCGCACGCCCATCCTGCGCAGCACGGCCGTCACGCCCGCCGACCCGTGACCGGCGGCCAGCCGCTGGTCGATGGCGTCGAGCAGCCTGGTCAGGCCGACGGAGCCGGGGGGCGTGATCTGCCGGGTGGTCCAGCGCGCGCCGGACATGGCCTGCATGGGCTCGTCCATGGGGCGGCCCCAGACGTACTCGCCGAACTTGGCGCCGGGCACGATGAGCACGCCGTCGTCGCCGGCGTTCTGGTCGAGCCAATCCGCCGCCTCGTGCCAGTGGGCGGGGACCTCCTTGAAGTCGCCGGGCGCGGCCAGTCCCTGGTTGAAGACGGGCAGCACCAGCGCGGAGAAGGCCACCACCGCCGTGGTGCGCAGCGGCAACCGGGCCCGGACGAGCAGGTGGGCCAGGCCGAAGGCGAGCGCGAGGCGTACGAGGGGGTCGAACTTGCGCAGGTTGCGCAGCGGCGCGAGCGGGCCGTCGAGCAGCCAGCGCACCGGCTCGGCCACGATCGGCTCCAGCGCGCTGGCGTGCCCCGCGACCAGCGCCGTCACGCCCACCAGGAACAGCGCCACCACGAAGCCCTTGGCGGGCAGGTCGCTCCGGGCCAGCCCGGCCAGCCCGAGCGCGGCGATCACGCCGGTGACCACGACCATCGTGGCCGAGGTGGCGATCGCGAACCCGGGCGGCTGCTCGAAGACGCCGTTGAGCGGCAGGTAGCGCACCCAGTCGGAGGCGCCGCGCAGCACGTTCGTGAGCGAGGTGACGGACGTGGTGGTGCTCGCGGTCTCGGTGTACGGCAGGAAAGAGAACGCGTAGCGGCCCACGAGCAGCAGCGGCAGCGTCCAGAACAGGGTCGCCACCGCGACGGCGCCCGACCACCAGGCGAGCAGCCGCCAGCGCGGCACCGGATACGGCCGGGTGAGGATGTACAGGACGGGCGCGACGAGCACGGCCAGCACCGCGACCGCGTTCACGCCGCCGCACAGCGCCACCGCCAGCGCCGACCTGACGGCCCCGCGCGCCCGCTGGCCGGTCTCCGAGGCGGTGAGCAGCGGGATGAGGATCCACGGCAGCATCGCGGCGGGCAGCCACTCGATGGAGATCTCACCGAGGATCGACAGCGTGCGCGGCGCCAGAGCGTACGCCAGCGCCCCCGCGATCCTGGTGCCCGTCGTGCCGATGCCGAGCTGCCTGCCCAGCCGCTCCACGCCGAGGAACGCCACGCTCATCAGCAGCGTCAGCCAGAGCCGCTGCGTCACCCACGGCTCCACGCCGCCCAGCTCGCCCAGCGCGAAGAACGGCCCCATCGGGAAGACGTAGCCGGCGACCTGGTTCTGGAGCTGGCCGAAGTGCTGCAGGTCCCACAGGTGGGAGGCGCGCTCCAGCCAGCCGACCGGGTTGAGCGCGAGGTCCATCTTGGTGTCGGAGATGAGGTGGCCCGGCTTGGTGGTGAACGCCATCAGGCCGAAGCCGACGCAGCAGATCAGCAGCCAGAACCGGCGCCTGGCGAGGTCGCCGACGGGCCGTCCCGCGCCTGTGCGCCGCCCCGCGACCAGCTTGTCGGTCGGCAGCAGGGACTTGACCGCCCGCCCAGCGGCCCCCCGCCCGGTCGCCCGTTCGGTCACCGCTCCTCCCAGCCGGGGCCGGGGTCGCGGCCGAGCATCAGCGCGGTGAGGCGTTCGGCGCTGCGGTCCCAGGAGAAGCGGTCCGCCCATTCCCGACATTTCACGGTATAAGTGTGGTCCAACTCGTCGAGTGCGGCGGCTATGCCCTTGGCCAGGTCCGTCCCCTCGGGCAGGAGCCAGCCCGTCTCGCCGGGCCGTACGGCGTCCCGCAGCCCGTCCACGTCGAACGCCACGGTCGGCACGCCGAGCGCCGCCGCCTCCAGCACGCTCAGGCCCCAGCCCTCGCCCTGGGAGGCGCTCACGTGCAGCCACGCCTGGGCGACCAGCCGGGCCTTGTCGTCCTCCGTCAGGTAGCCGTGCATGGTCACGCCCTCGGGCAGCCGCTCCCGCAGCGCCGCCTCCTCCGGGCCTCTGCCGACGATGTCCACGGTTAGGCCGGGCCAACGCTCGCGCAGGTCGGCGACCGCGTCGAGGAGCAGGCCGACCCGCTTGTGCGCGACGAGGCGTCCCAGGCAGAGCAGCCGCGGCTCACGACTTTTCACGATATTTTCGGGCCGAGCGATGCTCACGCCGTTCGGCACGATGTGCACCGGCCCCTGCCACCCGAGCCGCTCCCGCATGGCCCGCACCGTGGACGGCGAGACGGCCACGCTCTCGCACCTCCGGTAGCTCCACCGGGACACCGGCCCCTCCAGGAACCGCCCGAACGCCGCCAGCCACCCCGGCATGTGCACCCCGAACTGCCGGTCGTGCACGTGGTGCACGACACAGAGCACCCGGGTACGCCGCCGCACCACCCACGGGGTGAAGAACGGGATCCCGTTCTGGCAGTCCAGCACCGCGTCGAACCGGCCCCGGCGCAGCAGCAGCCAGCCCAGCACCAGCGGATAGACGGTGAACACGCCGCCCATGCGGACGACGCGCACCCCTTCGGCGCGATCCTCCCGGCTCTGACCGGGCGCCCGCGCGGTGACGAAGCACACGTGGTGCCCCTCCCGCGCGAAGCGCCGGGCCATCTCCCAGGCGAAGGTCTCCGCGCCGCCCGCCTGGGGATGCCAGGGGTCACGCCAGTTGACGACAGCGATCTTCACGGATATCCGACGGGGTCGAGCGGCGGCTCCCACGCCGTGCGCGCGGCAGGCCGCGGCTGGGCGCGCAGCCGCAGCCAGATCCGGCCGAGCTCCAGCACGATGCCGAACGTGTGCCGGGCCGGGGAGAACCGCGAGCCCGGCATGTCGTGCCAGCGCACGGGGATCTCCTGCACCTCCGACCCCTGCTCCACGCAGCGCGCGAGGAACTCCACGTCGAAGGCGAACCCGGGCGTACGCAGTTGCGCGGCGGTCTGGCGGGCCAGCACGCCGTCGAAGAACTTGAAGCCGCACTGGGTGTCGCTCACCCCGTGCACGAGCACTCCGGCCAGCGCGCGGAACCCGAAGGCGCCCAGCTCGCGGACCCGGCTGTGCCGGTTCTCCACGAGGGAACCCTGGTGCGCCCTGGAGCCGATCACCACGCGCTCACCGGACAGCAGCAGCCCGAAGGCCACGTCGATGGCGTCGAGGTCGGTCGCCATGTCGGCATCGCAGAAGCCGACGAAGGGGGCGCTCGTGCCGAGCAGACCGGCGCGGACGGCGGCTCCCTTCCCTGGGGTCGCGCACTGGATCAGGCGTACGGGCACGGGCCCCGGCGACCAGTTCCTGACGATGTCGGCCGTGCGGTCCGTGCTGTTGTTGTCGACGACGATGACGGCGGTCGGGAACGGCATGCGGGCAAGCTTCGCGCACAGCTGCAGGAGCCCCCCGGGAAGTCGCCCTTCCTCGTTGTAAGCGGGAATGACGATCTCAAGCAGTGGTGGTCGGCTCGTCCTCTCGTCCCCTTGCGGAGAGGGCGGCATGACGGCTCGGGCTACCGCTCGCCGTAGTTGTAGAGCGGCTGGTTGACCGGGGTCGCGGTCGCGCCGGTGAGGGAGACCGTCGTGACCGTCGCCACGAGGGCGGCCACGGCGACGCCGATGATCGCTGCTAAGAGGATCTTGATCACTGGGGGTTCCTCCTCGAGCGGGCAATTGGTGCGGGCGTCCCCAAACCTAGAACCAATTCTTGCTACTCGGAAGTAGCTCTACGAAATCTTAATAAATCCGCTGATCAGAGCGGGTGTCCGGAATGACCGGCCGGTCGAAACGGTACAACCGCAGGTCACCGGTATCGACCAGGGTCCTCGCGCTCCGTAGCCACATGCCGAACCGCTGCCGTTCCGCATCTGTCCCCGCGTCGACTATCACGTAGCGAAACCCCGCTCCGGCCAGGTCCGGCGAGGGCCCTTCTAGTACGCGTTCTACCGCCTGGGCCCTCGGGTCCTCGCTCTTGACGACCATGTCCCCGACCCGTACGGCGTCGTTGGAGACCACCCTGCGCCCCGGCACGGCGAAGAAGCGCTGCGCCGGATCCAGCACCGGCCGCATGCCGTTCCACGGGAAGCGCCGGTAGGCCTCGAAGGGCAGCACGAGCACGTCCCCCGCCTCGCGGTCGCGCTCGATGATCTGGCGGGCCGCCGTCCAGCCCTGCGGGTACGGCACCGCCGCGAGCGTGCCGAGCGCGCCCCAGGCCATGGTCGGGAGCACGGCCACGGGCACCAGCGCCATCGCGCCCGCCCACGCCCGGTCGCGCGCCACCGACTCGCACAGCAGCCCCAGCCCCAGGGCCGCGACCAGCGCCAGCGGCGCGACGAACTGCTGGGCGTCCCTGAACACGGCGAACCCGCCCCACACCTCGACGACCCACCCGAACGCCACCCGCCCCGGCCCGCTCACCCCGGCGCACGCCACGCCCAGCCCCGCGGCCGCCGCCACCGCCAGCCCCCTCTTGTACGGCACCGCCCCCCGCAGGAACGCGATGATCCCGGCCAGCGTGAGCGCCAGCCTGGCCACCGCCCCGGCCGTGGTCTCGTAGCCGGGGGGCACCGCGTTGGCGTTCCAGATGCCGCCCAGCGACAGCAGGCTCCCCACGGCCCCGAACGGCGTGTCGGCCCTGGCCGCGAACGCCGCCACGCCCACCGGGTCGCCGTCGAGCCCCTGGGGCCGCAGCGCGGTCGGGATCAGCCACGGCAGACTGAGGGCGGCCAGCACCGCGACGACCCGCGCCACCGCCTTCCAGCGGGGCCCCGCCGGCGTCGGCGTCATCGCCGCCACCGGCAGCGCGGTGATCGCCGTCACCGTCATCGCCGCGAACCCGCCCACCGCGGCGGGCAGCATCGCCAGGACCACCCGGCGGCCCGACCACACCGCCCGCACCACCCAGGGCAGCCCGGCGTACCCGAGCAGCAGCGCCCACTGCCCGATCAGCAGCCGCTCGGCCACGTACGGGTTCCACACGTAGAACGCCCCCGCCACCAGCCGCGGCCCCAGCGACTCCGACGGCAGCAGCAGCGCGGCCCCCGAGCACCCCAGCACGAAGATCCCCAGCAGGATCAGCTTCTGCACCAGCTCGGCCGGCAGCACCTGCGACAACGCGGTCACCACGGCGTCGCTCGGCACCACCCGCGCCGCCCCGCCCGCCAGCCCGAAGGTGAACCGGGTGAACGCGGGCTCCGGCACGAACACCATGTCGTGCAGGAGCGTGAACCCCAGCCCCAGCGCGGGCCCGAGAGCCAGGCAGCCGAGCACGAGCCCGAGGAGGGCGGCGGCGAGCCCGGCTCGGGCCGTGTGCGGCATCCCGCTATGACATCACAACCGGGATACGGGCATTCCACCGATGACCGTCACATGGTTAGCTTCGCCGGGAGGCACGGGGCGATGGCGACGATGACGGTCACGGGGGTACGTCACCGGTCACGCGGCGGCGACGCGGTGCTGGCCGCGGGCCTGGTGATGGTCGCGGTGCACCTGGTGTGGAAGTTCGAGCTGGTCAGGCAGACCTATTTCCGGCAGGACGACTTCCACTACATCATCAGGGGCCAGGAGAGCGGCTTCACGTGGGACTACCTCATGTGGGTCGACGTGGGCCACCTGCTGCCCGGGGGCTTCGGCATCTCCTGGGCGATGGCCCGCCTCGGCGGCTACAACGAGGTGCTCGCCCACACGATGACGATCGCGCTGCAGGCCGCGGCGAGCCTGGCGGTGCTGCGGCTGCTGCGGCTGCTGTTCGGGGCGCGGCCGGCGATCCTGCTACCGCTCGGGTTCTACCTGCTCACACCCATGACGGTCCCGTCCCTGTCCTGGTGGGCGGCCGTGCTGGAGACGCTGCCGCTGCAACTGGCGCTGCCGATGGCGCTGTCGGCCCACGTGCTGTACGTGCGGGACGGGCGCACTCGTCACGTGGTGGCGGCGTGCGCGTGGACGGTGTTCGGGCTGCTGTTCTTCGTCAAGGCGGCGTTCATCCCGGTGCTGCTGTTCGTCGTCACCGTCGGCTGGCTGGGGGTCTCCTGGAGGAGGCTGTGGCGGGCCTGGCTGCCGTACGCGGCGATCCTGGCGGCGTACTCGGTGGTCTTCTTCACCGGGCTCTACAGCTCCGTGCAGATCAACAACTCGACGCAGACACCCGACCTCCCGGACATCGGGGTGGGCGTCGAGTTCGCCTGGATCCTGGGCTTCCGCGGCCTGGTGCCGACCATGCTGGGCGGGCCGTGGACGTGGCGGCCGATCGGCGACGACTACGCCATGGCCGCCACCCCCGAGCCGCTGGCCTGGGTCGCGCTCGCCGTCGCGGCCGTGGCGGTGACGATCTCCGTGCGATACCGGCGGCGGGCCTGGCTCGCCTGGCTGGTGCTGCTCGGCTACTACCTGCTCGCCGACGTGATCCCCGTGCTGCTGGGGCGGATCGAGATCCTGGGGCCCGGGGTGCTCGGCTTCGAGCTGCGTTACCTGGCCGCCACGGCCGTGGTCGCCACCCTCGTGATCGGGCTGGCCTGCATCCCGCTGGAGGGCGAGGAGCGGCCGTGGCTGCGCCCGCCGTCACGGCTGAGGTGGGCGTGGGTGCCGCTGGCCGCCGTGGTCACGGCGGGCTCGATCTGGTCGGTCACGGCGTACGCCGACCGGCCGCTCGGCAGGACCGCCAGGAGCTACGTGGAGACGGCCAGGCTGGCGCTCTCGCGCGTGCCCCAGGGCGCGGTCGTGCTGGACACGCACGTGCCGTCCACGGTCGCCGCCGCGGCCTTCTTCCACGACTACGCCCGCCACTCCAAGCTGCTCGGCGTGCCCGACCGGCAGCCGGTGACGTGGCTGAAGCAGCTCACCGGCCCGGTGGCGAACCCGCTCATGTTCGACGAGCGGGGCCGGCTGCTGCCGGTGGCCATCGACGGCGTGCTCGTCCCGCAGGGCGCCACGTGCGTGCCCGTCGGCACGCAGGAGGTCCGCTTCCCCCTGCCGCGGCCGATGCGCGGCGGCGACTGGACGGTCCAGATCTCCTACCTGAACGCGAAAGAGACCACCCTGTCGGTACGCCTCGGGCTCGGCCGCACGCAGGCGGTCGCGGGCAAGGGCCTCGGCAGGACGTTCGCCCGGATCCAGGGCGAGGGTCCCGAGCTGGCCATCAGCGCGCCGACCGGCTCGGGCGCCTGCGTCGGGGAGATCCAGATCGGGCTTCCCACGCCCGCCGGGAACGCCGCGCCCATCCCCCCGCAGGCCGTGGGGGGATAGGCCGGGCTCACCTCACTTGCCGGGCTCGGGGTCCCTGGGCAGGCCGAGCATGCGCTCGGCGATGATGTTGAGCTGCACCTCGGTGGTGCCGCCGTAGATGGTCATCGCCCTGGTGGCCAGCACGGCCCGGTTCCAGTAACCGGCGTCGCCGAGCTTCATGTCGGCGGCCACCACGGCGGCCGTGCCGAGCAGCTCCACCGCGGACTCGGACACGTGCTGGGCGTGGGAGGTGGACAGCAGCTTGCGTACGGAGGCGTCCGCGCCCGGCTCCGACCCGGCGAGCTGCTTGAGCGTCACCCGCAGCGACAGCGCGTTGATCGAGTGCCCCTCGCAGACCACCTCGGCCACCCGCTGCTCCTCGGCCGGCGTCAGCTCCCGCCCCAGCCGGCCGATCAGGCCCAGCAGGTCGGGCACGGACGCGCCGGTGCCGCCCGAGCCGGACGACAGCGAGACGCGCTCGTTGGACAGGGTGTTGCGGGCGACCTTCCAGCCCTCGCCGACCTCACCCACGACCAGGTCGTCCGGCACGAACACGTCGTCGAGGAAGACCTCGTTGAACAGGTTCTCGCCGGTCATCTCGGTCAGCGGCCTGACAGTGACGCCGGGGGCCTTCATGTCGATCAGGAAGTACGTGATGCCCTCGTGCTTGGAGCCCTCGCTGGAGTTGCGGGCGATGCAGATGCCCCACTCGGCCACGTGGGCGACCGAGGTCCAGATCTTCTGGCCGTTGAGCTTCCAGCCGCCCTCGACCTGCTCGGCCTTCATCTGCAGCGAGGCCAGGTCGGACCCGGCGCCCGGCTCGGAGAAGAGCTGGCACCAGATCATCTCGCCGCTGAGCGTCTTGGGCAGGAAGCGTTCCTGCTGCTCCTGGGTGCCGTACGCGGCGATGGACGGCACCACCCAGGCACCGATGATCATCGCGGGCAGGCGTACCTTGGCGGCCTTGAGCTCCTGGGCGATGAGCACCTGCTCCAGGGGCTTGGCGTCGCGACCCCACGGCCCGCGCAGGTGCGGCATGACGAAGCCGCGACCGGCCAGCGCCCGCTTCTGCTCCTTGCCCTCCAGCCGGGCTATCTCCGCGACCTCGGCCCGGATCGACTCGCGCAGCTCCTCGGCGTCCGCGGGCAGGTCGATCTCCATCTCGCGGGCCACGCCCTGCAGCGAGAGCGAGGTCACGGTGGCGGCCCACTCGGCCGACGAGCCGAGCAGGGCGCGCAGGGTGAGCGCGCGGCGGTAGTAGAGGTGCACGTCGTGCTCGAAGGTGTAGCCGATGCCGCCGAAGGTCTGGATGGCGTCCTTGGCGCACTGGACGGCGGCGTCGGGGGCCATCACCCCGGCGACCGCGGCGGCGAAGCGCAGCTCCTGGCCCTCCGCGCGGGTGGCGTCCCACACCGTGGCGCGGGCCTGCTCCAGCGCGACCAGCATCCGGGAGAGCTTGTGCTTGATGCCCTGGAACTGGCCGATCGGGCGGCCGAACTGGACGCGTACCTTGGCATAGCCGGCGGCGGCCGTGACGCACCACGAGGCCAGGCCCGCCGCCTCGGCGCCGAGCAGGATCGCGGCCAGGTCGTGGACGTCGGAGCTCTCGACGCCGCCCAGGATGCCCTCGGCGGGCACGGTCACCTCGGACAGCTCCACCTTGGCCACCGGCCTGGTGAGGTCGAGCGACTTCAGCTCGGTGACGGTGGCGGCGGACGCGTCGACGATCACCCATTCCTCACCGTCGGGCGTGGTCACCGGCAGCACCAGCGCGTCGGCCAGCGAGCCGCCGAGCACGGGTTCGGCCGTTCCGGAGACGATCAGTGAGCCGTCCTCGGTGCGGGTGCCGCTCAGCGTCCCGGTCAACGCGACCGCGCCGGTGAGCGTCCCGTCCGCGAACGACTCCAGGTGCTCGGGGCGCTTGGAGGCGTTGATCACGGCGCTGGCCAGCACGGTCGGCACAAACGGCCCCGGCGCCATGCGCTCGGCCAGCGCCTCGACGGCCACGGCGGCCTCGAGCAACCCGTAGCCGGACCCGCCGTGCTCCTCGGGCACGTGCAGCCCGAGCAGCCCCTGCTCGGCCAGGCCCGGCCAGAACGGGGGACGCCCGTCCGACCCGGCGCGCAGCAGCTCCGAGGGGATGTTCCGCTCGGCCCAGCCGCTCACCGATTCGCGGAGCGCCTCGTGCTCCTCGCTCAACCCGATAGCCATGTGCTCATCCTCCAGCCAGGTCCACGTCCATGCCCAGAATCATATTCTAGAGCATGCTTCTGGCCTAGAGCGGACGAACCTGTTCGGCAAGGGTGTTCAGGTCACGCCAGCGCTGCTTGTTCCCCTCGGGGATCGAGGCCAGGAGCATCGCCGGCTTCGTCTTGCCCACCTCGACGACCGTCACCATGGCCTGGGCCTCGATCTCCTTGCCGGCGACGGTGTAGGTGACCTTGTAGCCGAGCGTCCAGCCCTTGCCTACTGGGATCTTCTTGGAGGCGGTCCACGCGTCGAGCTTGGCGCCGGCGGGGTACTGGGTGCGGATCGCCCAGCGGGCGGCCTGCGTGGCGAGGTCGCGGTAGTCGGCGTTCGAGGACGGCTTCTTCTCGGGCGACTCGCCGGGGTACATGGCCGAGGCGATCACGGTGTTCGGGACGGCCACCTTGCCGATGCGCTGCGCGATCGAGAACGGCGAGAACGATCTGGCCTTCCACGGCGCGGCCAGCCTCGGGTAGCTGATGCCGACGGTCCTGTCGCTGATGATGCCGGTGACGACGGACGCCGTGCCGGACAGCCTGGCGTACGCCTTGCTCGACGGCACCGGGGGCAGCACGATCGCGCTCTCAGTGGCGGTCGGGGTGACCGACGGGGTGGGGGCGGCGGTGGTGGGCACGGGGGCGACCCGGACCACGTCCTCGTTCGCCGCCTGGCGGGAGGGGACGTCGCCGGAGAACACCACGAAGATCAGCACGACGGCCAGGACGGTCGCGAGGATGGCGCCGAGCAGGTAGACGACCTTGATCGGGATGTCGCCGAGGCCGCGCGCCGGAGGCTTGGACGGCAGCGGCATCAGGGGCTGCGACGGCTGCCCGAACGACTGCTGGCCGGCGTTCGGCCCTCCGCCCTGGGGCGGCGGGCCCGGAGGCCACACCGGCCGATACGGCGGCGGCACCGGAGCCCGTCCCGGCGCCTGCCCCGGCGTCTGGCCCTGGGTTTGGCCCGGCGTTTGCCCTTGAGCCTGGCCCTGCGTTTGGCCCGGCGTTTGGCCCTGAGCCTGGCCCTGCGCCTGGCCCGGCTGCCGGCCCTGCGGCTGGGCGGGCGTCTGGCCCGGAGCCTGGGCGGGCGTCTGCGCCGGTGCCGGGCTCGCGCCCTGAGCGGGCTTCTGGCCGGGTGCCTGCGCGGGCTTCTGGTCGGGCTTCTGGTCGGGCTTCTGGGTGGGCGGCTTGGCGGTCGCCTTGGTGGGCGCCTTGGCAGGCGACTGGGCGGGCGGCTGGGCGGGGGCCTGGGCCGGCTGCTGGGCGGCGGCCTTGGCGGGCGGCTTCACCGGGCTGGACGGTCCCGGTGTGGGCGGCCGGGAGATCCGGATCGTCTCCTCCGCGGGCAGGACGATCTTGCGGAACGGAGTGGTCGGTGAGTCATACATAGGTCCCTGGTCGCCGTCGTCCGCCATGGCCTTGAGGTTACGTCACCACGGAGCGGGATAATTCCTCTATTCCCCCTGCAGAATCTAATTCTGTAAGGTCTGCGGACATGAGGGGTTTCTACGAGATCGCCGCCGACGACCCTGAACGCCCCGCCCTCCTCGGTGACGTGGGCACGACCTACGGAGCGCTGCTCGCCCGCGCCAACCGCGCCTCCAACGGCCTGACCTCGCGCGGAGCCGCTCCGGGCGACCGCGTGGTGACCGTGCTGAAGAACGGGCTCGACGCGCTCACCATGATGCTGGCGACGTACCAGATCGGGGTGTACCTCGTTCCCGTCAACTGGCACTTCACCGCCGAAGAGATCGACTACATCGTGGCCGACTGCGGGGCCAAGGTGATGGTCTCGCCGCAGACCCTCACCGTGGACGAGCTCGTGGCCGGGCAGCCGGACACCGCGCCCGCCCATCGCCGCGCCGGGTCGATGATGCTCTACACCTCCGGCACCACCGGGCGGCCCAAAGGGGTGCGCAGGCGGCTGCTGGACCTGACGCCGGAGGAGCTGTACCCGATCCTCATGCGCAAGAGCTGGCGGCACTTCGGGCTGCCGGTGGGCGGCGTGCACCTGGTGTGCTCGCAGCTCTACCACTCGGCGCCGTACGGGCAGGCCATGATGGCGCTGCAGCTCGGGCACGCGATCGTGGCGCCCGAACGGTTCGAGGCCGCCGCCGCGCTGGAGCTGATCCAGCGGCATCGGGTGACGAACGCGTTCATGGTGCCCACGATGTTCCACCGGCTGCTGGCGGTGCCGGACCGGGACTCGTACGACCTGTCGTCCCTCACCCACCTCTACCACGGGGCCGCCCCGTGCCCGCCGGCCACCAAGCAGGCCATGATCGACTGGCTGGGTCCCGTGCTGTGGGAGTACTACGGCTCCACGGAGGCGGCGGTGGCGACCATGGTCTCGTCGCGGGAGTGGCTGGCCCGGCCGGGCACGGTCGGCAGGGCCCTCGACGGGATGGCGTTCACGATCGTCGATGAGGACGGCCGGGAGGTCGGCCCCGGCGAGCCCGGCCTGGTCTACATCGGCGGCATCAACCGCTTCGAGTACCACCGCGACCCGGACAAGACGGCGGCGGCCATGCGCGGACGCGACTACACGCCCGGCGACATCGGCTACCTCGACGCGGACGGCTACCTGTTCCTGCTGGACCGGCGGACCGACCTGATCATCTCCGGCGGGGTCAACATCTACCCGGCCGAGATCGAGGCGGCGCTGCTCGAGCACCCGTCCGTGGCGGACGTGGCGGTGATCGGGGTGCCCGATGCCGAGTGGGGGCACAAGGTCGTGGCCCTCGTCCAGCCGACGGCCGGGGTCTCCGGCGGGGAGGAGCTCACGGCCGAGCTGCTGCGGCACTGTGCGCCCCGGCTGGCCCGGCTCAAGCACCCGCGCCTGATCGAGTACCGGGAGTCGCTGCCCCGGACGCCGACCGGCAAGCTGAGCAGGCGGAACGTCCGGGAAACGTATCTTTCGGGTTGATATGGGCAGATGCCCCCCATGAGGGAGCTCGCCGCAGGACTGGCCGCCGCTGTCGTACTGCTCACCGGCTGCGGCCCTCCCCCCGCGAGCAGGGGCACGGCCACGCCAACCGCGACGCGCGCACCGGCCACCCCGTCGGTCTCGCCCACGACCTCGGTGCACACGCTGGAGGCGGCGTACGAGCGGGTCATCACGAACGTGCTGCCATCCATCGTGCAGATCAACACCAAGGTCGGCCTCGGCTCCGGCATCGTGTACGACTCCAAGGGCCACATCGTCACCAACGCCCACGTGGTCGGCCAGTCCAAGGAGATGAACGTCACGATCGCCACGGGCGGCGCCCCGCGGTCGGCCAGGCTGATCAAGTCGTTCGCCGCCGGCGACCTGGCGGTGATCAAGGTGGACAAGCCCGACGGGCTCCGGCCGGCCAAGTTCGGCGACTCGTCCAAGCTGCGGGTGGGACAGATCGTGCTCGCCATGGGCAACCCGCTGGGCCTGTCGGGCAGCGTCACGAACGGCATCGTCTCGGCGCTCGGCCGCACGGTCACCGAGCCGGAGAACCCCGGCTCGCCGGGGGCCACCATCGCCGGGGCGATCCAGACCTCGGCCGCGATCAACCCGGGCAACAGCGGCGGCGCCCTCGTCGACCTGTCGGGCCAGGTGATCGGCATCCCGACGCTCGCGGCCACGGACCCGGACCTGGGCGGCGGCGCCGCGCCGGGCATCGGCTTCGCGATCCCGAGCAACACCGCGACCGACATCGCGGCCCAGATCGTCGAGAACGGCAAGGTCACCAACACCCACCGGGCCGCGCTCGGCATCCGGGGCAGCACGGTCGTCGGCTCCGACGGCCGGCCCGCCGGGGTGGGCGTGGCCGGCGTCGAGCCGGGCGGGGCCGCTCAGAAGGCCGGCATCCGCGCCGGGGACATGATCACCTCGATCGACGGCAAGGAGACGCCCACGATGGCGGACCTCTCCGAGACGCTCTCGGCTCTGCGGCCCGGCGATCGGGTCAAGGTGGGCGTGATCCGCGCCAGCGGCACGACGCAGACCCTCAACGTGCCCCTGGGCCAGTTGCCCGGCGAGTGAGTCACTGCTTGGCGGTGAAGACGATCTCGACGCGGCGGTTCTTGGCCCGGTTCTTCTCCACGGGCCTGCCGTCGATCATGTTGGGCAGCTTGGGGCGGCTCTCGCCGTACCCCTGAGCCTGGAGGGTGACACCCGCGCCGGACAGCAGCCCGCGCATGACGGACTCCACGGCCTGCGCCCGCCGCCGCGACAACGTCACGTTGTACGCGTCCTGCCCCTGGTCGTCGGTGTGCCCCTCGATCTTGACGACCCCGCCCGCGCCCTCGGCCTCCACCTTCTCGGCCACCTGCCCGAGCCGCTGCCTCGCCTTGGCGCCGAGCTGCCATTTGTCCAGCGCGAACAGCACGTCGCTGGTCACCGCGACCGTCACCTGCCGCCCCTGCTTGGACTCGCTCTCCGTGCCGTCCATCGACTCGACCTCGCCGATGATGTCCTCGACGGGGAGCACCAGGGTCTCGACCGCGCCGACGGCGTCCGCCGGCGCACTGGGCGTCGGCGTCGGGGACAGGACGAGGGCCAGTGCCGCGCTAAGAGATCGGAACATCGGTGATCACGCCGATCATGGGCATCTCGACGTTGACCTTCGTGACGTCGACGGGCGGGGCCGCGAACACGGCGTACAGCGTGGACGCCTCCCCCTTCTCCAGGAACTGCCCCTGGGTGTCGGAGCACACGCACTGCGCGTCCTCCCCCGTGCCGTTGCGGGCCACCCGGTAGCGCTTGGCGTTGACCGGGTCGATCAGGGAGACGGCGGAGACGGTGTAGTCGAGCGTCGCCGAGCCCATGCCGTTGTGCATGTTGACCTTGCCGTCGGTCGCGGTGATCGTCCAGGCGAGGCTGAGGAGCTTGCCCTGGCGCTTGAGCGCGGTGATCTCCGCCCTGGCCTTGCCGTGCATGTCGCCGTCGCCGACCTTGACCTCACGCTGGGCGATCACCTGCTCCGGCTTGGCGGGCGGCGGCTCCGTGGCCGTGTCGGTGGCCATCTCCGTGGAGGTGGCCGTGACAGTGGCGGACGGCTCCTGCCCGGCGGAGGCGGCCGGGGCCTGCTTCTCCTCGCCGCCGCCGCCCTGCCGGCCGGGGAGCACGCCGCAACCTGCCAGCGCGACGGCCGCGACAGCCAGCGCGATCGTCTTTCGCATGATGTGTCACCTTCGTCGTCGGGAATGTGGCCCTCACCGTAGGAGAACGACCTTCAGGATCCGCATAGTCGGCTATATCCGCCGACCACGCCGCCCGCGGGCCTCCCGCTCAAGCCGTACGGCCTCGGCCTTGCCCTGTTCATCACCGAGGCCGTCAAACTCTCCCATAGCTCGCATAAGGGTCTCAACCGCACCATCGAGGTCGTCCAGCGCCAGCGCCGCCCGGGCGAGCGCCAGCAGGGCCCGGGCGGCGTACCTGCGGTCGCCGTACGAGGTGAACGTCTCCAGCGCCTGTCGCGCGGCCTGCGCCGCGGCGGCCGGGGTCCCTTCCGCCTGGGCGATCTCGGCCAGGACGAGCAGCGCCACCGCCTCGGGCAGCCGGTCGCCGAGACGGCGGTTGACGCGCAGCCGCCGTTCCGCGCAGTCGCGGGCCTGGGGGTGGCGGCGCGCGGCGAGATGCAGCCTGGCCAGGTCGAGCAGCGCCTCCGCCTCACCCCTCAGATCACCCAGCTCCTGGTACGCGGCCAGGCCCTCCTTCAGCGCCCCCTCATCCCCGCGCAGCGCGCCCAACGCCCGTAAGGCGTCCGCCCGCCCACGCCGGTCGCCGGCCTCGTCGAACACCCGCAAGGCCCGGACGAACGCCCGCTCGGCCTCACGCGCCCGCGCGGAGGCGGTGTTCGCGTCCGCCTGGAGCAGGCCCAGTCTGAGGGTGATCCGGGCCAGCTCCAGCCCTTCCACCAAGGGCTGGGCGGCCCTCAGCGCCGCGGCCGCCGCCTCCGTGCGGCCCTCCGCCCGGTGCAGGTCGGCCAGGCCGCGCAGCAGGAGCGCCTCGCCGTGCCGGTGACCCGCCGTCCTGGCCGCGTCGAGTCCGGTCGCCGTGGTCGTGTGCCAGTCGTCGTGGTGTGCGCCCAGCTCGAACAGCGGGACCAGGTAGAAGGCCAGCCGCCACGCGGGCTCGTACAGGCCGGTCCGGGAGAAGTCCTCGACGCAGGTCACCAGGAACCGGCGTTCGGCGCTCAGCCACCTGGCCTCCTGCCGCAGCCAGCCGGTCTCCAGGCTCGCCCCGGGGTGTCCGGGCAGGTGGACCTCGGTGCGGCCGGAGCCGGGCTCGGCGGGGAGCAGGGACTCCCTGGCCTGCCTGGTGCGCTCCAGGATCAGCCCGGCCCTGGCCGCCAGCACGCCGGCCGGGCCGCCGTCCTCCTCCGCCAGGCGTTCGGCGGCGTAGAGCCTGGTCAGGTCGTGCCAGCCGTAGCGTTCCTGGCCCGCCTCGTCGAGGCCACGCGACTGCAGCAGCCCGGCCTCGGCCAGCGGCTCCAGGTCCGCGCCGAGCGCCCAGGGGGCGAAGTCGGGCGCGGACAGGGCGCCCAGCTCGCGCAGCAGCCGCCGCTCGGGGTCGGGCAGGCCGCGGTAGCCGAGCGCGAGGCTGCCGCGTACGGCCAGGTCTCCCGCGCTGAGCTCGTCGAGCCTGCGCCGCTCGTCGCCCAGCCGGCCCGCCAGGTGCTCGAGCGTCCAGCCCGGCTTCCTGGCCAGGCGGGATCCGGCGATGCGCAGGGCGAGCGGCAGGTGGCCGCAGAGCCGGACGATGCGCAGGGCGGCCTCGGGCTCGGCGTGGATCCGCTCGTGCCCCGCCACGCCGCCGAGCATGGCCAGGGCCTCGTCCTGGTCGAGCACCCCCAGCTCGTACGCCCGCGCCGCCTCCAGCCCGGCCAGCGGCGACCGGCTCGTGACCAGGGTGACACTGCCCGGGCCGGTGGGGAGGAGGGGGCGTACCTGGGCCTCGTCGGCGGCGTCGTCCAGCACGACGAGCAGCCGCTCGCGGGCCGTCATGCTGCGGTAGAGGCGGACCCGCTCGTCGAGCGCGGGCGGCACGGCGCCGTCGGGGCAGCCGAGCGAGCGCAACAGGTCTTCGAGCACGGCTCCCGGCGGGCGGGCGCCGAGTGAGGCGTAGAGGCGGCCGTCGGGGCGCTCCAGACCGGTGGCGGCGTGCACGGCCACGGCCGACTTCCCGCATCCGGGCGGGCCGTGCAGGATCAGGTGGACGGGGGCCGAGGGGTTCTCCGCGACCGTCCGCGCGATCCAGTCGAGCGCCTGCCGACGCCCGGCAAAGTCTGAAATGTCAGGCGGCAACTCATCAACCGTCACAAGCCGCCCAACCTCGGCGGCCAAACCCCCCGCGCGGCCGTCACCCCACCGCACACCATCGTCCCGCCAGGCGTCGTCCCGCTCGTGGTCGTGGCCGGGGCCGTGCGTTCGTGGGTCGTCGCCCGTCAGGACCCGCTGGTGGGCGGCGGTCAGCTCGGCGCCCGGCTCCAGCCCCAGCTCGTCGACCAGCGTGCGCCGCGCGTCCTGGTACGCCCCCAGCGCCTCCGACCTGCGTCCCGCCTGGTGCAGGGCCTCGATGAGGCGCACCCAGGCGCGTTCGCGCAGCGGATGCGCGCCGACCAGCGCCCGCAGCTCCCCCACCACCTCGGCGCCCCTGCCCAGCCGCAGGTCCAGCTCCACGCGCTCCTCCAGCGCGGTCAGCCGCAACTCCTCCAGCGGTACGCCGTGCGCCCGGCGGAGCACCGACGACTCGACGTCGGCCAGCGCCTGCCCCCGCCACAGACCCAGCGCCTCCGCGAACAGACCGGCCGCCCGCGCGATCTCATCCGCCGCCCGCGCCAACTCACCACCCGCCCGAGCGACCTCGCCCGCCTCCCGGGCCACCTCGCCTGCCGCCCGCGCCGCCTCGCCCGCCGCCCGTGACCGCCTGGCCTCGGCGACCAGCCGCTCGAACCGGTGGCAGTCGACGTCGTCCCGCTCGACCTCGAGCCGGTAGCCGCCGGGCACGGTGACGATGCCGCCGACCAGCTTGCGCAACGCGCTGACGTACACCCTGAGCACCGACTCCGCCGACGCGGGCGGCCGGTCGTCCCAGACCACGGACATCAGCCGCTCGACCGGCACCTGCTCGCGGGCCGACAGCAGCAGCGCCGCCAGCAGCGCGCGGTGCTTGGCCGGTCCCGGGGCCTGGCCGCCGTCGATCCGCAGCGGCCCGAGCACGCCGAACCGGACGTTCACCCGTTCCCCATCATCCGCCGGTCGCCGGTCTGGCGGCGAAGGAGTCGAAGCGGACGCGTGCGGGAGCGGTGTCGCCGGAGGCCGCGTGCACGCCGGCCTCGCTGGGCCCGTAGGGCGCGTCGGCGTCGGACACCTCGGCGACCAGGCGTTCGTTCAGCCACATGCGTAGCGTCACCTTGCTTCCGCTCTGGCCGCACTCCGCCACGATGCGGTCGGGGGCCGTGCTTCCGGCGTTCGCCGGGCCGTACAGGGTCCTGCCCTCGGTGCCCGTGCGGCGCTTGACGATCGTGACCTCGCCCGTGCCGCTCACCCCGAACTCGTAGCGGTCTCCGGAGCTCGCCGAGCCGTGGCACCACACACCGTACTGCCCGTCGCCCTCCTCCAGGGTGGCCTTCGCACTGACGATCACGCCGCCGTCGGGCTCTCGTAAGGGGGCCGACTTCCACAACCGCCAGCCCGGCCGCACGGCCAGCTCGTAGCCGGGCCCCGCCAGCCGCGCGCTCCCGCCCTCGGACGTCCCGACGGCCCAGGACCCGAACCCGGCCTCGTACGGCCAGGTCTGCCGCCAGAGCAGCGGCACGGCGGCAGCGGCGGCCACCGCGAGCACCACCACGGCGCCCCCCGCCACCCACGGCCACCACCGCCGCCGCACCCGCGGCCCGGCCACGGGCCACCCGGGCTCCGCCGCGGGCCGCCCAGGCTCGGCCACCGTGACCGCCCTGCCCGGCGGCACCGGCCGGGGACCTGCGCCACCGAGCGGCGACGGGGCGGCGGTGGGACGGGGCTCGGAGGGGACGGTTCCTGTCCAGGTGCGTTCGACGACCTCGGTGGCCGCGGCCAGGCGGGTGCCGCCCACCAGGTCGGCCAGCAGCCGCTGGGCCGTCGGGCGCAGGCGGGCGTCCTTGGCCAGCGCCCGCGCCACCACCGCCCTGATCTCCTCGTCCAGCCCGTCCAGCCGGGGCTCCTCGTGCGCGATCCGGTAGAGCGCCTCCCTGTCCCCGAACGGCAGCCGCCCCGTGCCCGCGAACGCGATCACCGCGCCCCAGGCGAACACGTCCACCGCGGGCGTGAGCGGCTCACCGAGCACCTGTTCCGGCGCCATGAACGCGGGCGTCCCGAGGATCGCCTGGCTGGCCAGGCCGTCGTTGCCCACGAGTTGCGCGATGCCGAAGTCGATCACCCGGGGCCCGAGCGGCGAGAGCAGCACGTTGGAGGGCTTCAGGTCCCGGTGGATCACCCCGGCCCCGTGGATGGCGCTCAGCGCGGTCGCGATGCCCACGGCCAGCGCCTCCAGGTTCCCGCCCGACAGCGGCCCCTGCTCGTGCACGGCCTGGGCCAGGTCGGGCCCCTTGACGTATTCGGTGACCAGGTAGGCGACGTCGCCGTCGATCCCGGCGTCGAGCACGGGAGCCGTACAGAACCGGGCCACCCGCCGGGCCGCGGCCACCTCCCGCTCGAACCGCCGCCGGAACGCCGGGTCGCGGGCCAGGGCCGGGTGGATGAGCTTGACCGCCGCCAGGCCGCCGGTGGGCGTCGCGGCGAGGTGCACCTCGCCCATGCCGCCCCGGCCGAGCAGGCGCCGCAGCGCGTACCCGCCTATGACCCGGTCACCGTTCATCGCAGACACATTAGCCAGTAACGGACATGCGAACCGGCCCCTGGGTGAGCCGGTAGCGCGACGGCGGGATGCCGTAACGGTCGAGGAAGGCCTGCCGCAGCGTCTCCGCCGTCCCGAACCCGCACCGCACCGCCACCGTCGCCATCGGCAGCGACGTGGAGGCCAGCAGGTGGGCGGCGGCCTCGGTGCGGGCCTGCCGGACGTAACGGCCGGGCGTCTGGCCCAGGTGCTTGAGGAACAGCCGGGTGAGGTGGCGCTCGCTGACGCCCGCCTCGGCCGCCAGCGTGGCCGTGGTCAGGTCTTCGCGCAGGTGGGCGGCGATGTGCTCGATGGTCCGCCGGACCAGGCTGTTGGCCGGCGAGGGCGCGTCCACGAACATGCTCATCTGCGCCTGGTTGCCGGGCCGCTGCAGGTAGGTGACGAGGTTCCTGGCCACGGTCCTGGCCAGCTCGGTGCCGTTGTCCTCCTCGACGAAGGCCAGCGTGAGGTCGAGCGCGGCCGTGACGCCGGCGGAGGTGGTGACGTTGCCGTCGCGGATGAAGATCGGGTCGGGGTCCACGGTGACGTCGGGGAAGCGGCCGGCCAGCACCTGCGCCTGCTTCCAGTGCGTGGTGGCGCGCCGCCCGTCGAGCAGGCCGGCCGCGGCCAGGATGTACGCCCCCGTGCACACGGACGCCACCCGCCGGCTCTCCCGGGCCAGCCGGCGGACGTGGCCGACGATCAGCGGGTTGGCGGCGGCGTCCTCGTTGCCGATCCCGCCGGAGACCAGCAGCGTGTCGAGCGGCCCCGTCACCCGTTCCAGGGCGAGCTGGGCCTGCAGAACGAGGGCGGTCCCGGTGGTGATGGCGTGGCCGCCGGGCGTGGCCACCCGATACTCGTAGTAAGGTGCCGCCCCGTGCCAGTTCGCGCCCTCCAGCGTCGAGGTGACGCAGGCGATGTCGAGCAGTTCCGCCGCCTCGTACGCCACCACCACGACCCGCCTCGGCTCCATGGCACCGACTGTAGGGTCCGAAGGACCAAGAACCCAAGTTTTCGGACCTCCCCCCGCCCCTGCTCTTGGCACCGGGCCACGGCTGCCGCCACAGTCTGAGCATGACGACGACCACGAAGCCCGGCCGCCGCTGGGGCCGGTTCGCCCTCCACTACGTCGAGATGATCATCGCCATGTTCGTGGGCATGTTCGGGCTCGGCATGCTGCAGTCCGCCCTCGGCCTGGAGTTCTCCCACGGCGCGCAGCCGGAGCCGGCATACCTGCTGATGGCGTTCAACATGTCCGTCGGCATGGCCGTGTGGATGCGGATCCGCGGGCACGGCTGGGCCGCCACGCTGGAGATGTGCGCGGTGATGTTCGTGCCGGCCGTGCCGCTCTACCCGATGTTGTGGCTGGGGGTCATCGACGCGCACGGCCTGATGATGGTGGCGCACGTGGCGATGTTCCCGCTCATGCTGGTGGCGATGCTGCGCCGTCTCGACGAGTACGCCGGGTGCGCTCATTGACCTGCTTGCGATAGCCGTCGAGGACGTCCTGCCGCAGCAGGTGCCCGAACCCGGCCTGGCGCAGCCGCATCCCCAGCGACGCCTCACTGATCCGCAGGCTCGCGGCGGTGTCGCGCATGCTCCAGCCGTGCTCGGCCAGCGTGCTCAGCAGGTGCCCGCGCCGGATCTGCGCCTCCGACAGCCGGAACGTCTTCAGGTAGGCCAGCCGTCCCTCCTCGTCGGTGATCGTCTCGCCGATGTGGTTCTCCACCTTCCGCTCGAATCCGGGCAGGAAGCGGCTCAGCGTGTAGCGGCCCATCCGGTAGACCTCCTCCACCCGCGCGGGGGCGCGGAGGAGCCGGCCGGCCATCACCGAGTCGTGGAACTCCGCCCACTCCCGCTCGTGGCGTTCCGCCTGGGCCCGCAGATCGGCCGGCGAGGAGACCTGGCTGTCGTCGATCACGGCGGGGAAGTCGGCGGCCGGGTGGAACAGGGCGTAGTCGTAGATCAGCTCGCCGTACATGTCGCGGACGAGCGTCGGGTGCAGCGTCCGGTAGTCCTCCGGGTGCGGCACCACGAAGGCGCAGGCCAGTGAGTCGGCGGCGTACAGCAGCAGCCCGCACTGCCCCGGATAGATCTCGAACACCTTGAGCGCGTCGTCCAGCCCGCGCACCTCGGCGCCGATGTAGGCGTCCTCGACGCGCGGGGACAGGCCGTGCGAGATCGCCTCGCGCGACCACTCCTCCCACGCGATCTCGGGGCCGCCGAAGTGCAGCGCGAGGAAGCCCTCCACGGCCAGGTGCAGCGGCAGGAACCTGAGCCGCTTCCTGTCCACCCGCCGGGCCATCTTGCGCCGGGTCCTGACGGGCATGCTGCGCAGCGGCCGGTCGAGCTGGGTCCCGTACGCGGCGGCGGGGGTGTCGTCGTCGCTCCAGGTCGCGACGAAGGCGTGGGGCACGTAGGCGGTGTAGCTCGTCCTGTCCGGCAGGGAGACGACGGACAGCTCGTCGCCGTACACCTTGGCGTGCAGGCGTAGGTCCACGATGGGCTCACGGCGTACGAGCGGGACCAGCCGCAGCGCGCCCCAGGTCTGCGCGGGCCGCGTCTCCAGCCCGGTGAGGTCGATCATCGCCCCGCCGCCCGCTCCGCCAGGTACGCCCGCAACTCCCCCAGCCCCGTACGCCCTTCCGCGAACCGGGCCAGCTCCACCAGCGCGGGCAGGTCCTCGGCGTCCCGGATGCCCGCGGTCGGCACCAGCGTGGACAGCCGCCTGACCTCGATCTGCCCGGCGTCGAAGACGGGGTTCACGTGCACGATGCCGACCTCCCCTTCCGGATCGAGCTTGCGCCGCCAGACGCGCAGCACCTCGGCCGCCAGCCCGGGCGGCGCGTTGTCCCAGCCGTCGGAGACGATGACGAGCAGACCGGGCCGCCGCTCGAGCGCGTCGATGACGCGCCGCCCCAGCGGCGTCGGCCCGGTCGGCCGCACCCGCAGCGGATCGCCCACCCGCGACAGCCACAGCCCCCGGTACGACCCCGCCAGCGCCTCCAGCAGGTAGTGGCAGGCCAGCGCGACCGCGAGCGGCCGGCGGCGCTTCACCGGCGAGCCGAACGAGGAGAAACTGTCGTCGAGCACCGCCGCCACGCTCCCCCAGGTGCCCGCCCGCGCCCCGGCCGCGCGCGCCGCCGAGGCCCGCAGCGCGCCCACCAGCTCCTCCCGCCGCCGCTCGCGCACGTCGGCGGCCAGGGAGAGCACGTAGGAGGCCAGCCTGACCAGCGGCATCGCGGCCAGGTCCGCCTGGGTGTCCACGCCGTCCCCCGCCGCCGACTCCGTCAGCCGCAGCCGCTCCAGCCGGGTCAGGCGGGGCGCGATGCGCTCGAGGAAGGTCGCCCGGTTGATGCCGTGGCGGGCGGCGAAGCCCTCGGCGACCGTGTAGGGCAGCTCGTACAGGGCCTTCTTGTCGTAGTGCGCCCGCCGCCACGCCTCCAGGACCGGCGTGTCGTACCGGGGGCGGCTGAACGGCGCGAACAGGAAGTCGCCCAGCTCGCCCGCGGGCCGCAGGTGCGCGTGCCGCACCGCCGACTTGACCGCCGAGCGGTACTTCACCGCGTCGAAGGCCAGGTCGGGGCGGCCGGCGAGCCAGTCGCGGATGAGCGCCCTGGTGCGCCGGTTGTTGACGCCGTCGCGGCGCAGCCCCTGGAAGAGCCGGTAGACCCGGGGCGGGCTCATCCGGCCCAGCCGCCAGGCGATCAGCCGCCCGTCGCCCGCGCCGCCGCGCTGCCCGAGCAGGTTGGCGATGATCAGGGCGGCGTTGTGGTCGTTGATGTCGAGGGCCAGCGTGGCGGCGTACAGGTCGGGATAGTTGCCTTGGATGTAGCGGTGCAGGAAGTCGAGGGAGAGCCGCTGCTCGCCGGCCGCGCTGTGGAACTCGCGCTGGCCGGTCGAGGTGATCGCCGCGTTCGCGAAGAGCAGCACGTCTTCGCATTCGATCAGGTCGGCATAGGTGTCCATCGGCTCCCCCGGAGTCTGTCGACTGGCCGGGGAATGAGGGCACGAGCTGCGAAGTGTCGCGTTACAAGCGGTTTCCGGAAGTCGCACCGAAGTCCCGCGGCCAGTCTGATCTCGGACCTTACCGGGGCTTTCCCACGGATGCGATGCGATTTACGCCGCGGCCCGGCCGTCGTCGGCGGCCCGCAGGAAGCTCTCCAGCCCGGCCAGGTCGTCGGTGTTGAGGTGGTCGACGTCCGCCGCGACCAGCTCACGCCAGAGCGCCTCCCTGGCGGGGCCGGCCGTGTCGGGGGTGGCCCAGAAGCGTACGCGCTGCCCGTCGCGGTGGGCGGTGGCCACGATCTGGCGCAGCTTGTCCCGTTCGGCGGCCGGCATCTCGCCCTCGCCCATCCAGGTGAAGTGGCTGGTCCAGTTGTCGCTGATCAGCGGCACGAACGAGGCGTTCCCCTGCCCCAGGTCGCTCATCCGCCCGTCGTAGAAGGCGTAGCGCCGCTGCTGGGCGGCCATGAGCTCGCGCGGCCGGTCGCCGCTGACGACCACGGTCACGGCGCCGGGCCTGACCTTGCCCTTGTGGTAGGTGGTGAGCAGCTTGCGGTAGTTCCGCAGCACCTTGTCCAGCTCGGTGTAGGTGGCAGCGCCGTTGTTCTTGATGTCCACGAGCAACTGGAGCTGCTGACGGCTGCCGCGGAAGACGCCGCCCTGCCGCCGTACGCGCTGGGCCAGCGGATCGAGGTAGAGCGACTGCAGCGTACGGCCCGGCCGCAGGTCCTCGGGGTCATGGCCGACCCGCAGCTCGCCCTCCACCAGGTAGATGTCGGCCTCGACGCTGGTGAACCCGTGGTCGAGGGCGTCCAGGAGCGGCCGCTCGTGTTCGTAGTCGTTGTGCGCGTGCGCACGCCTCAGCGGCGGGGCGGCGGTGGCCGACGCGGGAAGTGCCGTCAGAAGCACGGCTCCGGCGGCGACCAGCGCGCCCAGGGCTCTCAGCAGCATCGCATCTCCTTACGAGGGGTGTCAGGGATGCGTGCCACGTTAAGTGGGAAAAGTGTGACAGAAGTGAAATTCCGCCTAACGACCGGGGAGCGTCCGTGCCTTGATCTGGCCGAGCGTGGTCTGACCGGCCCGGAGGTCGGAGATCAGCACGTACGCGACCAGCATCAACCCCAGGCACAGCACGTCGGCGGCCCACCACGGGATCTCGGCGAGCAGCAGATAGCCCTGGCTGTCGCTCAGCGACCTGATCACCACCGTGACCACGGCCACCACCACGGTCACCAGCAGCCAGCTCCGCAGGCGCGGCAGGTTCCCCTTCTGCCACAGCCGGATCCGCCAGTTCATGAACACCGCCAGCACGCCGAGCAGCGCGCAGAACCCGATCAGCCACCAGGGCAGGGCGAAGGCGTTCTGCTCGGCGATCTGCGCCTGCGTCGTACGCAGCTCGGTCTCGGCCTTCCGCTGTGCCGCCACGGCGGCGTCGAGCTGCTTCTTGAGCTGGGCCACGCTCTTCTCCTGCCGCGGAGGCGGCGTGGCGGTCTCCGTCGGCAGCATGCGGGCCACGACGGTCAGCATGATCGCCACGAACGACAGCGCCAGCACGATGGCCATGAACAGATCGATGAAGCGCAGGTCGAGCGGCGGGGCGAACGACCTGACGGCCCGCCTCCTCACGGCTCCCTCACCAGCGTGTACTTCTGCGGCCGGCTCTCGGCGGCGCTCAGCCGCTCGACGGCGGTGCGCAGCGCGTCGAGGCCCTTGGTCAGCTCCTCGGTCCTGCCCCTGGACGCGGCCAGCTCCTGCGTGAGCCCGCTCATGGCCGGAGCCGCCTGCTTGGCGGGCAGGCGCGCGACGTAGACGAGGAACACCTCGTCCGCCTCGACCACGGCGGCCCGCTCGGCCCGCTCGACCAGCGCCATCGCGCCGAACGCCAGCACGCTCAGGAACAGCGCGACCAGGGTGACGCCGAACGCGGAGGCGAGCTCGGGCAGCACGTACTGCTTGAGGGCGGCGATCAGCACGCCGGGGTCGCCCTGGCGGTCCAGGGCGTTCGAGAACGAGTTCACCATCGCGCCCATGGTCAGCGCGGTGCCGATGAACCCGAAGACCGGCAGGGCCCAGATCAGCGCGTGGTCGAGATGGTGCTTGTTGGCCATCTCGCTCTCGTCCAGCGCGGAGCGGGCGCTCAGCACCGCCTCACAGTCGTTCCCGGCCTCGGCGGCCTCCTTGAACAGCTTGAGCCGCCGCCCTACCAGCGTCTCCTCACCAGGCTTCACCGCCCCGATGTTCGTCACGGCCCGCGCCGTCGCGGCGCTCTCCCGCCTGATGTCCGGTACGGCCCTGACGATCCTGAGAACGGTGGTCAGGAACACCGCGATGATGAGCGTGACCACCAACTCCGCGGCCACCGGCGCCGTGGTCGCCCCCACGGCCACCAGCAACGCTTCGACCGCCCCTGCCACCATCAGCACGGCGGCCACCATCAGGGCCACCACGGGCGCGAACACCGAGTGACGCCAGTCGTACCTTGACACCCTTCAACCCCACTCCGGCACACATTTAGTCAAAGCAATACCTAAGCACACGTACAGCAATGAGTGGTGACAGAGTCGCCAATTGTGACGAACCCGCGCCCGTACGGGCGCCCAGCCGACGCCATCACAGCCGGCCTTCTCGTAAGCTATTGCGTCACGGAGAAGGGGCGGGACGAGGGGCCGCCCGGCATCACCGGCCTGGGAGAAGGCAGTGGACAGCAACGGCAAGCTGGTGCGAGACCTGATTCCGGCGATCATTCGAGCCGGCGGGGCGGAGCCGGTGATCCACATCGCAGAGGCGGCGGAATACCGCATCAGGCTGCGGGACAAGCTGGGCGAGGAGGTCGCCGAGTTCCTCGCGGCGGATGAGGCGAACGGGCCGGGCGAACTCGCCGACGTGCTCGAGGTGGTGCGCGCCCTGGCCGCGGACTTGGGCGTCGACGCCGACGAACTGGAGAAGATCCGCGAGGCCAAGGCCGCGGAGCGCGGCGGCTTCGCCTGCCGCATCGTCTGGAAGGGAAACCGCTGACCGGGCGGCTGCCGGCACCAAGACGAAGAAGGACACCGTCAACGCGTGCAGCCGAGGTGCAGCAGCTACTCACCGAGACCGGACAGCACACCTGACGCGGCGACCCGTCAAGCTGGTCACCGATCTCTGAGCCTTGGAGCGAAGAGAGGCCGCTACGAGGGCCACCACCAGGTGCGGATCGCCGACAGCGCGCTGGTCCGCCGCCGGCCCTCGCAGAAAGCGAAAACGGCGGCACCCCATCTTGACCGAATCGGGCCCGAAGAACGGCTTCTCGCGAAACTGTCGAACAGCCACTCGCCATCGTCCTCCCGGGCAACACTGACTTCTCTTGCGCTAGCCTGTCGCGCCGTGAGGTCGCATCACCGCGACCACATCCACCAGCCGTTCCAAGCCGTCGAAATCCTTGGGGTTCGCCGTGAACAACGGCAATTCGTTGCTGGCGGCTGTCGCGGCGATCATCAAGTCGGCGGTCCGGCTCCGGGGCTGTCGGCCTTGCGCGTACACGACGGCACAAAGCTGCCCGAACATCCGGGCCGCCTCGGCGTCGTACGGCAACGGATCGCCGAACGCCGCCTCGGCATGCTGGAGGACCGCGACCCTCCCCGCCCGCTTGATCGGATCATCGGTCGCGTACGGCCCACGCGACAGTTCACCCAACGTAACGGCGGTGATCGCCGACTCCACGGGCAGCTCAGCGGAATCGAAGAGCTTGAAGGCGGCCACGATGTTCGTGTCCAGGACGCCTCGCTCGTGCCGGCTCACAGACCGGTCCCCTCGAACGGATCACGCAGGTCATCATCAATTACCGTGTCCAGATCAACACGTACCTCGTCCCAGTCGACAGCCGGGGCAGTGGCGAAGACAGCCTGCGCCTCCGTCGTAGGAACGAACCGACGACGCTTGATCGGCTTGACCTCGGCAAGCGGCTCACCATTGAGCGTCAAGATGTAGCGCTTCCCCTCGCGCAAGCCGCGCGTGACACTACCGGAGTCGTTGACGAACTGGCGCACGCTCACCTCAGTCGGCCGAGACCTCTGAGCATCCATGGCTTGATCGTACCCCCTGTACCACGATGTACCACGGGGTGATCATAATGATCTTCAGCGAGATGTCAGAGTGATCAATGCCCCGGTCGACGAATTCATTGGTTCAAGCGGTCAACAGGGAACGCGCGGGCGAAGCCCGGGCCCCAAAGACAAGCGCCCGGAGCGAAGCGGAGGCCCTCCAGGGGTCGAGCCCTCGGCTCGACTGGAAGCAACGCCTGAGCCCCCGAGCGCGAAGCGTCCCTATGAAGTCCTTTGAAGCGAAAACGGCGGCACCCGTAACGGGTGCCGCCGCATCACAACGAACAGTGGAGGTGGCGGGAATCGAACCCGCGTCCTTCAACCCCAAGTCAGGGCTTCTCCGGGCGCAGCCTGCTGTGTTTTTCTCAGCCCCGGCGATCACGCAGGCAAGTCGCCGACGGGCTCAGCCACTGTTTAGTTTCCCGATCTTCCCCGTGGCCGGGTCGAACGGTTGAGCCTTCTAGCGATGCCAGACCCCGGGCCGAAGGCACTCCCGGGCTGACAGTGGTTTCGCTGCTTAGGCAGCGAGGGCCAGGGAGTCCCTGGCCGCCACAGTGCTCTTGGAATTGGCACTTGTTGTTTGCGGTCACAGGATTAACGAGGTTATGTCCGCAGTCCTCGGCCCGCTTCACCTGGCTTGCAAGGCCAAAGTCGAAGCCAGTCACCCCCTGTGCAGTTGTCAACCGCCTCCAGGAGGCGGTGCACAACCTGAATGTACATGGGATAACACCCTCAACGCCAACTTGATTCCCTCACGCCGAAACCCCCGGGAGCGTGGCGCATAAGGCTCGCGCTCCCGGGGGCCGACCGGCAGGGTCGAGCCGGTCCGGACGGCAGGACTTCCCCCGAGATGAAGTCCTGTCTCATCACGGCGATTGGGACCGCAACCCCCCGAGCGGGCCCAATCACTCTGTAAGACGCAATCGGGCACCGCAATGGTTGCTCAGCGCGACAAACTTTTCACAGTCGGTTTCCGAGGCGGTTCTCGCGTCAGTTTCCGAGGCCCGCGAAGAAGCTGCCCGCCACCGCTCCGGCGTCGTAGTTCTTGGCCAGCACCGCGATGGCCACGTCGCCCTGCCAGCCGACGAACCAGGTCTGCTGGTCGCCGGCCGTGGCCGTGACGCCGTAGACCTTGCCCCTGCCGCCCTGGGCAGGGGTTCCCGCCGCGCCGGCCCGCATCATGGCCGTCAGCGCCGTACGGACCTTCGGGTCGACGGGCACCGGGGCCGGCTGGACGGACGGTACGGGCTCGGCCGCCGGGTCGGGCGACTTGGGCTCGGTCACCAGCACGGGCGGGCGCCAGGTGCCGGACGCGACCGCGGCCGCGACCAGGGCCATGCCGAGCGGGCTCATCTGGACGTTCTGGCCCGCGATGGCCTTGGCCTTCTCGGCGTCGCTGGAGAGCTGCGGCAGCGCCCCGCTGAACGACTTCAGCGGCAGCCGCCACGGCTGCCCCACACCGAACGCCTTGGCGCTGCCGCCGAGGTCGGCGGCCGTGACCCGGCGGGCCAGCGAGGCCAGCGCGGTCACGCAGCCCTTGGCGAAGTTCTCCTGGAAGGTCGCCGACGTCGTGATGCCCGTGGTCTGGCCGGCGTGCACGAACTTGGCCCCGCCCACCGTGCGCTCCTGCGGGCAGGCCAGCCGCTGTTTGGGGCTCACCCCCGCCTTGAGCAGCGCGTCGGCGGCCACGATCGAGAACGCCGTCCCGGCCGGGAACTTGCCGGCCAGCGCGTCGCGCTCCTGGTGCAGGTCGCCCTTGGTGCTGACCGCGAGGATCTCGCCGGTGTCGCGTTGCACGGCCACCAGGGCGCTGGTCGAGGTGTCGGCCACCGCCTGCTCGGCCGACGTCTGGGCGGCCCGGTCGATCGTGGTCTTCACCGAGACGTTCTGCCGGCCGGGCCATTCCTTGAGCTTGGCCACCTGCTCGCCCGTCTTCAGGTCGAGGGTGATGACCGCGGTGTGCGTGGTGCCGGTGAGGTAGTTCTGGTAGGCCCGCTGCAGGCCGCTCTTGCCGACCGAGTCACCGGCCCGCTGCGGGCCGCCGAGCTCCTGCTCGGTCTCGGGCGTGAGCGCGCTGACGCTGCCCACGATCTGCCGGGGCGCGTCGGGGTTCACCGGCTG
Source organism: Nonomuraea sp. NPDC050643 (assembly GCF_040654715.1). Lineage (NCBI taxonomy): Bacteria > Bacillati > Actinomycetota > Actinomycetes > Streptosporangiales > Streptosporangiaceae > Nonomuraea > Nonomuraea sp. NPDC050643. The sequence continues at coordinate 158,299 of NZ_JBFAIM010000013.1, forward strand.
GTTCTGCTGCTCGATGTCGATGCCGTCGATGGCCTCAAGCTTGGGGAGCATCGACTGGTAGCGCGAGCGCCCGAACGTCACCAGCGGTACGAAGTTGTCGGGCGGAGACGACCTGACCCGGCTCAGCAGGCGGTCCTGGGCATAGCCGGTGACCTCGGAGAGCTTGGCGACGACCGCCTCCGCCCGGTCGCCCACCTTGGCGGGGACGACGCCGGCGACGTAGAGGACGGTGTTGCTCTGCAGCGAGTCGCCGCTCCTGTCGACCACGGGCTGGCGCGGCTTGGGGTCGGTCTCGACCGCGAACCGCTGGCCCTCCTTGAGCTGGGGATGGAGCACGGAGGGCGACCAGCGCACCTTCCACATCCCGTTCACCAGATGCAGGGGCAGCGCCCCTTCGTACTCCCACAGGGGGTTGTTCTCCCCGAGGTCCACCTCGGCGTGGAAGCCTGCCTTGGACTCCTCGTCGCCCACGTTCACGCTCGTGATCTTGAAGCGGAACGAGGCCGCGTCGAGCTCCAGCTTCGTGTCGGCCAGCGCCTTGCGCACCGTCGCCACGTCGCCGTCGGTCCGCTCGGCGGCCAGCTCGTAGTCCTCGGTCTGCCAGCCCACGAGGAAGTCGCGCACCGCGTCATGCGGTGACGACTCCTCGAAGCAGCCGGTCAGGGTCATGCTCGCGACCGCCAGGGTGACGGTCGCGGCAAGAGTGCGGCGGGCGCGTCTCATCGGTTACGGTGCCGTCGCTCTCATCGGTTGCGGGTTCGCATGGCCCGGGCCATCTCCCGTTTGGCCTGCTGCTCCGCCAGCGCCTGCCGCTTGTCCCAGTCTTTCTTGCCTCGGGCGATGCCGATCTCGACCTTGGCCCTGCCGTCCTTGAAGTAGAGCGACAGCGGCACGATCGTGAGCCCGCCCTCCTTCGTCTTGGCGGCGAGCTTCTCGATCTCCTTACGGTGCAGCAGCAGCTTGCGCTTGCGCCGCGCGGCGTGGTTCGTCCAGGTCCCCTGGGAGTATTCGGGGATGTGGACGTTGAGCAGCCACGCTTCGTTGCCGTCGATGCTGGCATAGCCGTCGACGAGCGAGGCGCGGCCCTCGCGTAGCGACTTCACCTCTGTGCCCTGCAGCACGAGACCCGCCTCGAAGGTGTCCTCGACGTGGTAATCGTGCCGAGCACGTTTGTTCTGGGCGATGACCTTCCGCCCGGTCTCACGTGGCATGCTTCGACTTTACCGGCGATCCATTACACCCTGAGGTAACGGCGGAGCGTCAGGAACGACGCCAGCACACAGATGACCACGCCGATGCCCATGGTGATCGTGATGGTCTGGGCCACGTCGTTCCACCCGAGCTGGGCGGTTCCGTTTCCGGCGAAGTAGGCCACGAGCTCCTCGAACAGGAACACCTTCGTCACGATCAGGATGACCGCGGCGAAAACGCCGCCGATCAGGCCCGCGATGGTGCCCTCCATGACGAAGGGGAGCTGGATGTAGAGGTTGGACGCGCCGACCAGCCGCATGATGCCGGTTTCTCGGCGCCGGTTGAACGCCGAGAGCCGGACCGTGTTGCCGATCAGCAGGGCCGCCGCCAGCACCAGGGTGATCGCGACCGCCAGGGCCGCGAAGGACAGCTTGTCGAGCATGCCGAAGAACTTGCCGATGAGCTGCTTGTGGTCCATGACCTGGGCCACGCCGGGCTGGCCGCTCACCGCCTGGATGACGGGCTGATAGTTGTTCGGGTCGACCAGCTTGACCCGGAACGACGGCGGCATGTCCTCGACCTTGGCGACGTCGACGAGAGCCTTGTTGGCGGAGTACGCCTCCTTGAAGTTCGCGTACGCCGTCGCCTGGTCCTCGAAGAACACTTCCTTCACACCCTGGGTGCCCCGGATGTGGTCTTCGAGAGCCTTTCTCTGCACGGGCGTGATGGCCTTGCCATTGCACGCCGGCATGGCCGTTCCCTTGCTGCACAGGAATACCGAGACCTCGATCTTGTCGTCCCAGTAGCCCTTCATCATGCCGACCTGGGCGTTGATCATCAAGCCGACGCCCAGCATCGCCATGCCGACCGCCACGGTGATGATGACCGCGATCGTCATGGTCAGGTTGCGACGGAGGCCGATCCAGACCTCGGAGAAGATGAAATTCGCCCGCATGGTGTGTTTGCAGCTCCCTGTCAGTACGCCTGGCCGTACACGCCACGCGACTGGTCACGGACGATCTTGCCGTCCTCCAGCTCCACGACGCGTTTGCGCATGGAGTCCACGATGGCCGCGTCATGCGTGGCCATGACGACCGTGGTGCCAGTCCTGTTGATGCGGTCGAGCACCTTCATGATGCCGATGCTCGTCGCGGGGTCGATGTTGCCCGTGGGCTCGTCGGCCAGCAGGATCATGGGCCGGTTGACGAACGCGCGGGCCATGGCGACGCGCTGCTGCTCGCCGCCGGACAGCTCGTCGGGCATGCGGTGGGCCTTGCCTTCCAGGCCGACCAGCTCGATGACCTCGGGCACCACCTTGCGGATGAACCGCCGGGGCTTACCGATGACCTCGAGCGCGAACGCCACGTTCTCGTAGACGTTCTTGTTCGGGAGCAGCCTGAAGTCCTGGAACACGCAGCCGATGCGGCGGCGCAGGTGCGGCACCTTGAAGTTGGAGAGGCGGGCCAAATCCTTGCCGGCGACATGGATCGCACCGGAGTTGGGCCGCTCCTCCTTGAGGACCAGACGCAGAAACGTCGACTTGCCTGATCCCGAAGGACCGACGAGGAACACGAACTCGCCCTTGTCCACGTCTACAGATACGTGGTCGAGGGCGGGCCGGTTCTGGTTCACGTAGACCTTGGTGACATTATCGAAATGGATCACGAGAGCATCACGGCATGCCAGTCTAGGGGTCAGGACGGAAGCGAGGGTGGCACATGCCCACTTCCCGCCGCCGACCGATCGGGGGCGTCGGCTTTACTGATGATCGACGTTCCGATTGGCCAGACGACAGTCTAGGGGGAAGACTGGCATGGAACGTCCATAACGGAAACAAAACGATTGTGCGGCTAGACTTGGGGCTGTCATGAGTTGTGAACACCTCGTATGCGCGCAGTGCGCCCACCCCGTGATCGAGGGACGCTGCCCCCTGTGCCGCGCCAACAGAGAGCGGATGCACAACCACGGCTTCGCCGGGTTGTCACCCGCTCTCCTCGCCCTGCTCCTCGTCGCCCTGCTGGTGCTGACCCTGGCGGTCGAGCACCTAAGCGGTCTCTGACTCCTGCCGCCGCATCCAGCGGATCTCCGACTCGATGAACTCGTCGAGGTCGCCGTCGAGCACCGCTGAGGGGTTGCCCGCCTCCGTGCCCGTGCGCAGGTCCTTCACGATCTGGTAGGGGTGCAGCACGTAGTTGCGGATCTGCGTGCCCCACGACGTGGTCGTGGCTCCGCGCAGCTCCGACATCTTCTCCGCCTCCTCCTGCCGCTTACGCTCGAGCAGCTTGGCCTGCAGCACGTTCATCGCCGAGGCGCGGTTCTGGAGCTGGGAGCGCTCGTTCTGGCAGGACACCACGATGCCGGTCGGGAGGTGCGTGATGCGCACCGCCGAGTCGGTGGTGTTGACGCCCTGGCCGCCGGGGCCCGACGAGCGGTAGACGTCGATGCGCAGGTCGTCTTCGACGATGTCGATGTGGTCGGTCTGCTCGACGACCGGCACGATGTCGACCCCGGCGAACGAGGTCTGCCTGCGCCCCTGGTTGTCGAAGGGGCTGATGCGGACCAGCCGGTGGGTGCCGTGCTCGCCCCTGAGCGTGCCGTAGGCGTAGGGGGCCTTGATCGTGAACGTGGCCGACTTGATGCCGGCCTCCTCCGCGTAGGAGGTGTCGTAGACCTCGGTCCCGTAGCCCTTGCGCTCGGCCCATCGCAGATACATCCGCAGCAGCATCTCCGCCCAGTCGGCCGCGTCGACGCCGCCGGCCTGGGAGTTGATGGTGACGAGCGCCTCGCGGGCGTCGTATTCGCCCGAGAGCAGGGTGCGGACCTCAAGGGCGCCGATGTCGGTCTTGAGCGTCTCGAGCTCCTTGTCGGCCTCGGCGCGCGTGTCGTCGTCGCCCTCCTCGGCCGCCAGCTCGTAGAGGACGGTCAGGTCGTCGAGGCGACGCGCGACGCCCTCGACGCGGTTGAGCTCGCCCTGGAGATGGGAGAGCTTGCTGGTGACCTTCTGAGCCTGCTCGGGGTCGTCCCATAGATCGGGCGCGGCAACCTGCTGCTCCAGCTCAGCGATCTGCTTGCGCATCGCGTCGAGGTCGAGCACGTCCTGGATGCTGCGGAGCGTGCCCGCGAGCTCGTTGATCTCTTCTGCCGGATCGATGCCTGCCACGTCTCCCAAGGGTACGCGACCGTCGCGGGCCCGAATAACATGGCGAGGTGCGTGCTTACGGTCGGCGGAAGGTGCTGGCGCTCGCCGCCGGCCTGCTGGCCGCGGTGACCGCCTGCACCGGCGACGTCCAGCCGGCGTCCACCAGGTCCGCCGCCGCGCCCACGGCGACCCCGTCGCCCCCGCCCGCCGAGCTCGCCGTCACGCGGGCCGAGGCGGCCGAGGCGTTCACGCGGATCACCCTCACCGACAACAGGCTGCGGGTGGAAAACGAGCTGGACGGCCGCCTGGTGCTGGCGTCCGACCTCATGACGGGCGGGCAGGCGCAGCTCACCGTGGCGGCCTATCTGTCCACCGGCTTCGCGCCGCACCGCTACCGGTGGGGGGCGCCCACGCTCTATGTCCCCAGGTTCCCGCAGAGCGAGAAGGCCCCCTGGTTCAGCGCGCTGGCGACGCGTGACGGGCGGCCGACGCTGCTGACGTTCGCCAAGTCCGACGCCTGGCGGCTCAGCTCGGCGGCCGAGCTCCTGCCGGGGCAGCGGCTGCCGGAGATCAAGCTCGACGCCGACGGCTACGCCGCGCCGGTGCCGCCCGACGACAAGACCGTCACGATCAGCCCGCAGTACATGGGGCCCGTGCACGCCAGCGTGGCCGAGACGGGCACGGCCGGGGTGACGGCGGGGCTGGTCGCCGACGGGCCCTACACGACGGAGGTGGCCGAGCAGATCGCCACCCTGCGGGCGCAGTCGAAGGTCGACGGGCTCAGCTACGACTCGATCTTCAGCGCCGACAACTACCCGGTCTACGGGCTGCGCACGGCCGACGGCGGGGCACTGATCCAATACTCGCTGTCACGCAACACCACGACGAAGAACATGACAGACGAGTCGTACATCATTCCCGTGCCCAAGGAGGCGTCCTGGGCGCTCACCGACGCCTCGGTGCCGCGCAGCCTCAAGCTCACGGAGATCCACCAGTACGCCACCGCCGTCCCCCCGCTCAGCGCCCCCGCGCCCGCCGCGGTGATCGCCCACGACAGCGCACTCACGCGAGCGATCGGCGATTAGCAACCTAAGTTGACTGGCGTGGAACCGGTCACGTACGGTGCCGTCATGCCGGCTGAAGACATCCCCGCCCCGCAGGAGCCCGCCGACGCGCTGGCGGCCGTGGCCGCGCTGCGCCGCCTGGCCGACCGGCTGGAGGACTCCGCGGTCGAGCAGGCGATGCGGGCCGGCTGGAGCTGGCCTCAGGTCGCCGAGGCCCTCGGGGTCACGCGGCAGGCCGTCCACAAGAAGCACGCCAAGCGGCTCATCGCGGCCGGTGTCACGCTGAGGAGACGGCATTGAGCGCGATCGATCACTACCTCCAGGCCGTCATGGAGCAGGGCGAGGCCGAGGCGCGGGCGGACGGCTCCGCGGCCGTCGAGGCCTGCCATCTGCTGCTGGCGATCGCGGCCCAGGCCGGCACCGCCGCCCACACCGTCCTGACCGCGTCCGGCCTCGACCGCCGGGCGATCCGCGAGGCGCTGGACCGGGAGTTCGAGCACAGCCTGAGCGCGGCCGGGGTGTCGCTGTCGGCCTTCGACCTCCCGCGGCCGAGCGCCGACCCCGGCCGCCACCCGGGCGTCGGGGCATCCTCCCGGCTGGCCCTGGAACGCGGCCTGGCGAACGCGGAGCGCAAGAAGGACCTGCGCCCCGCCCACCTGCTGCTCGGCGTCCTGGAGGCGGAGGTGGGCACCGTCCCCCGCGCCCTCACCCTGGCCGGGGTGGAGCGCGAGGAGCTGATGCGGCAGGCACGGCAGGCGGCCGTCACCGAAAGCTGGTGACGGCGCGCCTCGGTGTGCGGTCAGGCCTCCGTGTGCGGAAGGTTGCTGGCGGCCACCAGGGTACGGATGGCGCGCAGCGCCACCGACAGGGTGGCCAGGTCGAAGTTGTCGCTCTCCCAGATCTCCGACAGCGTCTGCCTGGCCCGCGACACGGCCGCCGAGTTGGCCTTCGACCACCTGGCCAGCCGCTCCTCCGGTGACAGCCCCGGCGTGCTGTGGGCCAGCACGTCGCGGGTCAGCGAGGCGTGGGCGGCGTAGAGGTCGTCGCGCAGGGCCGAGCGGGCCATCGAGTTCCACCGGTTGTCCCTGGGCAGCGCGATGATGCGCTCCCGCAGCCGGGCGAGCTGCAGCCGGTCGGCCAGGTCGAAGTAGACCTCCGCCACCTCGTTGACCGGCCGCTCCGTCAGCGAGGCGACCTCCACCAGGTCCAGCGTGGAGTAGGCGGGCACCATGGCCGCGGCCCGCTCGGCCAGCTCCAGCGGCACTCCTCTGGCCTCGAAGGCGTCCCGGCGCTCCTCGTACGCGGTCAGGTCGGGCCCGGTCAGCAGCTTGTGGGCGTGGCCGACCAGCCCGTTGACCCCCTTCATGAAGAAGTTCACGGACCCGGCCAGGTCGAGCGGCGGACGCCGGTTGACCAGCAGCCACCGGGCGCCGCGCTCGGCCAGCTTCCTGGCCTCCAGCAGCATCGCGATCTGGGTCGCCGTGTCCACCTTGTTGTCCAGGGCCTCCACGGCCCGGTAGAAGCTGGGCAGGTCGAACACCTCACGCGCCACCAGGTACGCCCGCACGATGTCGGGCGTCGAGGCCCCGGTCTCCTCCCCGAAGCGGTACATGAACGTGGTGCCCGCCGAGTTGACCAGCTCGTTCACCACGCAGGTGGTGATGATCTCCCGTCGCAGCGGGTGCTCGTCCATGTACGTGCGGAACCGCTCCCGCAGGGCCGACGGGAAGTACGACACCAGCCACGACGCCAGGTAGGGGTCGTCGGGCAGGTCGGACCCGAGGATCTCGGCGTCGACCACCAGCTTGGTGTAGGCCAGCAGCACCGAGAACTCCGGCGCGGTCAGCCCCAGCCTGGCCTGGCGGCGCTCGGCCAGCGTCTTGTCGGACGGCAGAGCCTCCAGCTCCCGGTTGACCAGCCCCTCGCGTTCGAGCTTGCGCAGGTAGCGGGCGTGGATGTGGAGCATCTCGACCGCCTGGGCGCGGGCGGCGGCCAGGACCACGTTCTGGGCGTAGTTGTCGCGCAGCACGAGGTCGGCGACCTCGTCGGTCATCGAGGTGAAGACCTGGTTGCGCTGCTTGTCGGTCAGCTCGCCGTCGCGCACCACCTGGTCGAGCAGGATCTTGATGTTCACCTCGTGGTCGGAGGTGTCCACCCCGGCCGAGTTGTCGATGAAGTCGGTGTTGACCAGCCCGCCGTTGAGCGCGAACTCGATGCGGGCGAGCTGCGTGAAGCCCAGATTGCCGCCCTCGCCGATGACCTTGCAGCGCAGCTCGGAGGCGTTGACCCGGAGCCCGTCGTTGGCCTTGTCGCCCACGTCGATGTGCGACTCGGTGGCGGCCTTGACGTAGGTGCCGATGCCGCCGTTCCAGAGCAGGTCCACCGGGGCCCGCAGGATGGCGCTGATCAGGTCGTTGGGCGCCATGGAGGTGACGCCCTGGGCGATGCCCAGGGCCTCGCGCACCTGCGGGGGGATCTGGATGGACTTGGCCGTGCGCGGGAAGACGCCGCCGCCGGGCGAGATCAGCGAGGTGTCGTAGTCCTCCCACGAGCTGCGCGGCAGCTCGAACAGCCGCTGCCGCTCGGCGAACGAGCGGGCCGGGTCGGGTGAGGGGTCCACGAAGATGTGGCGGTGGTCGAACGCGGCCACCAGCCGGATGTGCTGCGACAGCAGCATGCCGTTGCCGAACACGTCGCCCGACATGTCGCCGATCCCGGCCACGGTGAAGTCGGTGCTCTGGACGTCGAGGCCCGTGGTCCGGAAGTGGTATTTCACCGACTCCCAGGCGCCGCGGGCGGTGATGCCCATGGCCTTGTGGTCGTAGCCGATCGAGCCGCCGGAGGCGAAGGCGTCGCCGAGCCAGAAGCCGTACTCCTTGGCCACGCTGTTGGCGATGTCGGAGAAGGTGGCGGTGCCCTTGTCGGCGGCGACCACGAGGTAGGTGTCGTCGCCGTCGTGACGGACCACGTCGGGCGGGGGCACGACCTTGCCGTCCACGAGGTTGTCGGTGACGTCGAGCAGGCCGGAGATGAACATCCGGTAGCAGGCCACGCCCTCGGCGAGCATGTCTTCCCGCGTACCGGACTTTGGCGGATGCTTCACGACAAATCCGCCCTTAGACCCGGTCGGCACAATAACGGTATTTTTCACCATCTGTGCCTTAACCAGACCAAGAATCTCCGTACGGAAGTCTTCCATTCGGTCAGACCACCGCAAACCACCCCGCGCGACTTTCCCGAACCTCAGATGCACACCTTCGACCCGGGGCGAGTACACGAATATCTCGAACTTCGGCCGCGGCAACGGCAGCACACTGATGGCCTGCGGATCGAATTTGAGCGAAATGTACGGTTTGCGCTCTCCATCCACCGTTTGGAAGTAGTTGGTGCGCAATGTCGCCTGAATCATCTCCAGGTACGCCCGCAGAATGCGGTCCTCGTCCAGCGAGGCCACCTCGTCCAGCGCCCCGAGGATCTCCTCGTTGAGCGCCTCCACCAGGTCCACCCGCACGTCCTCGCCCCGCCGCGGATCCAGCTTGGCCTCGAACAGGCGGACGAGCAGGCGCGCCAGGCGCACGTTGCCCCTGAGCACCCGCTCCATGTAGAGCTGCGAGAACGTGCTGCCGGCCTGGCGCAGGTATTTGGCGTACGCCCGCAGGATCTCGACCTGCTCCCAGGTCAGCCCGCCGGTCAGGATGAGCGCGTTGAAGTCGTCGGCCTGCACCCGGCCCTTCCACAGGGCGGTGAGCCCCTCCTGGAAGAGCCGCTTGAAGTCGTTCCTGTCGACCTCTTCCGACGGCGTGTAGCGCAGCCCGAAGTCGTAGATCCAGGCGTTCTTGGTGGCGGGGTCGTTGTCGCGGTCGATCTCGTAGGGCCGCTCGTCCACGACCTCCACGCCGAGCCGCTGGATGAGCGGCAGCGCGTGGGAGAGCGAGATGGGCGAACCCACCTTGTAGATCTTGAGCCGCCGCTCCCCCTCGGTCGCGTCGTACGGCTCGTAGAGGTTGATCTCGACCCGCTCGCCGTCGCCGTCCTCGACGAGCCGCTCCAGCCGACGCAGGTCGACCACGGCCACCTTGGGCGGGAAGTCCGCTTTGTAACCTTCCGGGAACGCGGAGGCGTACCGGCGGATGAGCGCGGGCGCCTCGACCTCGGAGGTCATCTCCCCCAGCGCGGCGGCCAGGTCGTCCTCCCAGGAGCGGGTGATGGCCGCCAGGCGGGCCTCCAGCTCCTCCACGTCCACGCTCGGCGGCGGGAGCTGCTTGCCCCGCGCACCCCGCACGACCACGTGCAGCCGCGCCAGGACCGACTCGCCGATCATGGCGCTGTAGTCGAGCGACGCGCCGCCCAGGGCCTTGATCAGCACCTCCTGCATCTTCAGCCGCACCTTGGTGGTGTAGCGGTCGCGCGGCAGGTAGATCAGGCAGGAGATGTAACGGCCGTAGTCGTCGCGCCGCAGGAAGAGCTTGACCTGCTTGCGCTCGCGCAGCCGCAGCACGCCCAGCGCGATCGGCAGGAGCTGCTCGACCGAGGTCTGGAACAGCTCGTCACGCGGGAACGTCTCGAGGATCTCGATCAGGTCCTTGCCGTCGTGGCTGTCGGGCGCCAGGCCGGCCTGGTCGAGCACGCCGCCCAGCTTGCGCCGCAGCACGGGGATCCTGGAGATCGACTCGTTGTAGGCCACGTGCGTGAACAGGCCGAGGAAGCGCCGCTCCCCGACCACCTCGCCCTCGGGCGAGAACAGCTTGACCCCGATGTAGTCGAGGTAGGTGGCCCGGTGCACGGTGGCCCTGGAGTTGGCCTTCGTGATGATCATGAGATGCTTCTCGCGCGCCTTGGCCCGCACCTCGGCGGGCAGCGCCGCGAAGCTCTCGGAGCCGACCTTGTCGTCGCGCAGGATGCCCAGCGCCGCCCCGGGCAGCGCGCGCAGCGTCTCGCCCTCGTCGCTCTCCTCGAGCCGGTATTCGCGGTAGCCGAGGAAGGTGAAGTGCCCGTCGGCGAGCCAGCGCATGAGGTCGATGCTGTCCTCGACCTCCGCGGGCTCCAGCGGCGGCGGGTTCATGCTCAGGTCTTCCGCGGTCTGTACGGCCAGCGCCCGCATCTTCCTGAAGTCCTCGACCGCGTGGCGCACGTCGTTGAGCACCCGCTCCAGGTCGGCCTCGAGCTCCTTGAGCGCCTCGGGGTCGCCCTGCCGGTCGACCTCGATGTGCATCCAGGACTCGAGCAGCATCTGGCCGGTGACGTCTTCCTGGCCCCGGCCGAGCATCCGGCCCGTCATGTCGCGGCGGACCCGCATCTGGGGGTGGACCACCAGGTGGATGCCCAGGTCGTGCCTGTCGAGCTCCATCGTGACCGAGTCGACCAGGAAGGGCATGTCGTCGGTGACCACCTCGACGACCGAGTGCCCCGGGTCCCAGCCGTTCTCGTCGAGCGTGGGGGTGTAGGCCCGGACCACCGCCCTGCCCTGGGGGCGGAGTTCCGCGAGCCGTCTCTGGGACATCGCGGGGCCGTACACGTCAACGGGGTTGCGGGCGAGCAGGTCCTCCGGTGCGACATGCCGGTAGTAGAACCGAAGAAAGGACAGAGCCTCCTCGGTGCTCACATGTTCGCTGCTCACCGCGCAACTCTCGGCGGCTCGCTGGAGCAGCTCATCCTTGGCCTCGTCGAGCGGCATTTCGCTCTCACTCCTTTGTGAGGGTTCGCCAGGACCGTTCATAGCCTGGCTCTTAGATCCCACAGCAGCGGGAAGTAATGCATGCCCGTCCTGCTGTGCAGGTAAGGGGCGCCCGTCGAGCCTCCTGTGCCCGACTTGGTGCCGATCTGGCGTTCGACCATCTGGACATGGCGCATACGCCACAGCGCGGCGAGTTCGTCGTGCGTCAGCAGGTCCTCGGCGAGTTGCCACAGGTCGTCGTGAGACCCGCGATCCCTTGCCACGGCCAGCAGCGAGTCCATGGTCTCTTCGTCGTCGGAGACCGCGAGGTCACGCCGGGAGAGGGCGGCGAGATAAGCATCCCACAGGGTGGGCTCCGCCAGCCTGCGGCGCAGCCTGGCGAGCTCCTCCTCGCTGATGTTCCGGAACTTGCCGAGATAGGCCGGGTCCTTGCGGCCCGACAGGAACTCCAGCTCGCGGAACTGCACCGACTGGAAGCCGCTGGCGGGCGCCAGCTTGGCGCGGAACTCCAGGAAGTCCTGGGGCGTCATCGTCTCCAGGACCTCGATCTGCTCGACCAGCACCCGCTCGACCGCGTGCACCCGCTTGAACAGGTGCCTGGCCAGCCACAGCTCACCCGCGAACATGGCGTCACGGGCCGCCTCCAGCTCGTGGAGCAGCAGTTTGAACCACAGCTCGTAGACCTGGTGAATGGTGATGAAGAGCAGCTCGTCGGGAGCCTGCGACTGCGGCTGCTGCTGAGCGAGGAGCTCGGGCAGGCGAAGGTAGCCGCCGTACGACAGCCGGCCACCTTCCTCGCCGAACCGCCGACGCGGGGGCCCGGGCGCATCACCGTCGATGCCGCCCATGAACACCTCCCCCTGACCGCCCGGTCACGCGGGACCGGGCGCAACGCCTCGCCGTACCGATACCACCCGAAAAGGGCATAGACGTCAACGTGACATCGACATCGGGGGATCGTCGCCTGAGGTGGAGGGGGCGTTCTTGAGCTCGTCGAGCTGATCCGGCAGCTCGGCAAGCTCGATGAGCTCCGCCTGGCATTGCTCGCACGTATCGAGGTGGCGTTCGAACGCCTCGTGCTCCTCTTCGTCGAGGACACCGAGGACATAGGCGGCCACCCCGTCATGCATCAGCCGGCTACCCCCTTGTCCCGCAGCAGTTCGCGGAGAGCCCGGATCCCGTAGTAGAGCCGGGACTTCACCGTGCCCGGCGGGATCCCCAGAATCGCCGCCGCCTCACTTATCGTACGGTCTCGGAGGTAAGTCTGCTCAATCACTTCGCGGTGTTCTTCGGACAGGCTTCGGAGGGCGTCAGCGACGACCATCGCCGATAACGCCCGCTCCGAGCCGTCCGGCACCGCCATCATGTCGACTTCGGGTGGCTCGACCTCCTGAGGTCGGACACTCTTCCGCCGACGTCCGTCAATGACTATGCGACGGGCCACTGTAAGCAGCCACGCCCATATGAGGCTCGGTTCCCATTGCAGTCTTGCCGAGTTCCGCCAGGCCCGGACGAGCGTCTCCTGCACCACGTCTTCGGCCCACTGAAGGTCGTTACCTGTGGATTTGCGGACGTGTCGCAGCAGAGGGCCGCCGAACTCCTGGTAAAGCACCGCAATGCGATGCTCCGCCTCGGCATCCGCACTCTCGAACCTGCCGTCGAGGTGACCTAGCACGGGGCACATCTTTACACCTTCGTTATCCAAGCGGTAGCCACTCCGATAACTCCAGTCATTTCTAACTATCTCCGGCCATAGCCTGAACCTTGCCGGGGGTACCCACGTACCTCCGACCATGCACAGGCTTTTGCGCGGCGAGATGTTCATGCTCGGCGGCTTCGTCGTCGCCGCGGCAGCGACGATCGCGCTGGTCATGCCGCCGTCCATCGATCCCGCGGCGGCCCAATGGACGCAGACGTCATCGGGGCCTCTCACGGCCGCCGACCGTGACCTGCTCGTCAAGGTACGTCAGGCGGGCCTCTGGGAGATGCCCGTCGGCGAGTACGCCCAGACGCGCGCAGAGTCCCAGCGAGTCAAGGAAGTCGGCAGGCTCATCAACAAGGAGCACATGGAGCTCGACCTGATCACCCGTCAGGTCGCCAAGAAGCTCGGCGTCGCCCTGCCCGACGAACCCAACGCCGACCAGCAACGCTGGATGGCGCAGCTGGCCGCGGAGAGCGGGCCGGCCTTCGACAAGGACTTCGCGAACCTGTTGCGTGCCGCGCACGGAAAGGTCTTCACCGTCGTGGCGGGCGTCCGGTCCGGGACGCGCAACTCAGAGATCAGGAAGTTCGCCTCCGAAGGCATCAACTACGTCATGCGCCACATGTCGTACCTGGAGTCCACCGGTCTGGTGAACCACAACGATCTGCCCGAACCCCCGACGCCAGCACCCGCTCCACCCGTCGCAATGGCGGTCGATACTAGGAGACACACATGAGGAGATCCAGACGCATGGCCGCGGCCATGTCCGCTTTGGCCATAGCGGCAGGCGGACTGGTGTCCGCGGCCGTCATCGGAGTCGCAACCCCGGCCATCGCCGACCACTGCGACCCGGCGGAGGCCACGCAGTCACCTCAGGCACAGCAGAACAACCGGCAGGGCCAGCAGGACCAGGACCAGGGGCAAGGCCAGGACGACCAGGGCCAGAACCAGGACCAGGGACAGCAGCAGGACCAAGGCCAGCAGCAGGACCAGGACCAGGACCAGGGCCAGAACCAGGACCAGGGTCAGCAACAGGACCAGCAGGGACAGCAGGACCAGAACCAGGACCAGCAGGGGCAGCAGCAGGACCAGGACCAGGGACAGCAGCAGGACCAGGGTCAGAACCAGGACCAAGGGCAGAACCAGGGCCAGGACCAAGGCCAGGGCCAGGACCCTGACGCCGACGCCGCCCAGCCGGAGGAGAGCGCCTCGACGTTCTCGCGGCGCGGGAACAACCGCCCCCGGCCGAGCCAGAGCCCGACGCAGAGCCCGAGCCCCTCGCCCTCCCCGACCGCGACCGGCGGCGCCGAGGAAGAGTGCGCCGACCTGGGCCCGTTCCCCGAGGACTTCGTCGACATCCGCCAGGTGCAGGGCAACGGCGGTCTGCTGAACCCGCGCTTCGGCAGGAACGGCTCGCGCGGCTCGTTCGTCTCCCAGTGCGGCACGAACCGTAACGGTCACAACAACCCGGACAACTTCATCGTCGCCCCCGGCGTGAGCAACGGGGCCCACCACCTGCACGACTACGTGGGCAACCTGTCGACGGACGCGTTCTCCACCGACGAGAGCCTGGACGCCGCGGGGACGACCTGCCGGCAGGGCGACAAGTCCACGTACTTCTGGCCGGTGCTCAGAGACCGCAAGTCGGACGCCAACTCCGCCGACCCCGACGGCAACGTCGGCCAGGTGCTGCGCGCCCGCAACGTGACGCTCCAGTTCCGCGGCAACGCCTCCTCCAGGGTCGTCGCCATGCCGAGGTTCCTCAGGGTGATCACCGGTGACGCCAAGGCGGCCACGAACGGCACCGCCAACGCCCGCGCCGCCTGGAGCTGCTCGGGCTTCCAGAACCGTGTAACTCCGGACAAATACCCGCTTTGCCCGCGCGGCAGCCAAGTCCTCCGTATTCTGGACTTCCCCAGCTGCTGGGACGGTCAGAACACCGATAGCGCGAACCACCGGACCCACATCGTCTTCCCTGATCAGAACGGTGCCTGCCCCCAGGGCACCAGGGCAGTTCCGCAACTCCGCATGACCCTGTCGTACACCGTGCCGCAGGGACCCTCATTCGCCCTGGACGCCTTCCCGGAGCAGAAGCACAACCCTGTGACCGACCATGCCGACTTCGCCAACGTCATGCCAGACCGGCTGATGCAGACCGTCGTCTCCTGCATCAACCGGGGCCGCCGTTGCTGACCTGAACGCCCTCACAGGCGCCCAGCCTTCCGAGTCGCACCCTCACCCGACCTTGGAGGGAATTGATGCTCCACAGACGACACCCCCGGCACGCCCCCACCAAGCTGGATTCCCGCAGTTTCCGGCTGGGGGCGAGCGCCGCGATCATGGCCATTCTGTTGTCGGCGTTCGCGCTGACCAGGACGGAGCGTGGCATCGCGATGCTCGGCCAAGGGGTCGGCTTCCTCGAGTTCTACGCGGGCGTGTTCGCCCTGGTGCTGCTGACCGCGACCGTCGCGCTCGGCCTGATCACCACCGAACGCGTCTTCCTGTCACCGGCCAACCGGGTCAGGGCCCAGCTCGCCCACCGAGCCACCGCGCTCATCGGGCTGGGCTACCTGATCACGCACATCACCCTGATGATCAGCTTGGGGCACGTGCCGCTGGGGGCGGCCGTCGTGCCGGTGGCCGGGCTCTATGTGGCGCTCGGCACGCTGGCCTTCGATCTGATGATCGTGGCCGTGGTGACAGGAATGCTCCGGGGGCGGTTCGCCGTACGGAACAGGCCATGGATCTGGCGGGTGCTCCACTCCGCCGCCTACCTGGCCTGGCCCGTCGGCATCATGCACGGATTGACGGCCGGCCGTCCGCCGGCCGGTTGGGTGGCCTGGTCGTACGTGGCCAGCATGGCGGCGGTCGGCGGCGCGCTGATCGTCCGCGTGCTGGCCTCGCTGCGCCGGCCGCCCGTCGTACCCGAAGTGGTCGTAGGACCCGCGGTGACCTCCGCCGCCGCCGCGGGCGTACCAGTGGAACGGCCGCAGAAGGCTCCGGTTCCCGCCGGGGTGGCGGCGGCCCAAGGCAACGCACCCGTGAGCCTCGCGGAGGCTCGGCGCAGATATCGGGAGGCCGGATGAGCCTGATCGCAGCTACCCAGGAGCGACCGTGATTCCGGCTCGAGTGCCACGGGTGCTGCGCATGGGTCCAGCCCGGCTGACCGCCGGGCTGGACCATTGCCGGCGCCTCGACCTGCCCGCCCACCGCACCCTCCACGGCGTCCTTGAGCCGCGGGAACTGGGCGAGCTGATGGCCTACGCCAACGAGGTCGACATGCGCGGCCGCGGCGGCGCGGCGTTCCCGTTCGCGCGCAAGCTGCGGGCCGTCGCCGACGCGGCGAAGGGCGGCGACTGCGTCGTCCTCATCAACGGGGCGGAGGGTGAGCCGGCCAGTTCCAAGGACGCCATGATGCTCACCCGGAACCCCCACCTGGTGCTCGACGGCGCGGTGCTGGCCGCCGAGGCGCTCGGCGCCCGCGAGGTCGTCCTCGCCACCGCCGGTGGCGAGGTCGCCGAGGCGTCCGTCAACGCCGCCGTGGCCGAGCGCCGCGCCGCCAACATCGCGGGCGGTGCGGAGAGCCGCATCCCGATCAGGGTGGTCGGGATCAAGGAGCGGTTCATCTCCGGCGAGGGCGGCGCGCTCGTCAAGGCCGTGAACGGGGAGGAGGGCATTCCTCCCGGCAGGAAGAAGCGCGCCGCGACGAGCGGCGTGGACGGGCTGCCGACCCTGCTGTCCAACACCGAGACGTACGCGCAGTTCGCACTGCTGGCCGAGTACGGCCCCGAGAAGTACGCCGAGGTGGGCACCAGCAAGGAGCCGGGCACGATCCTGCTCACCGTCAGCGGCGGCGCGGCCCACGGCGCCGTCATCGAGACACCCACGGGCGCCCTGCTCGCCGACGTCCTCGCCCTGTGCGAGGCGGATGTCGGCGAGGGGGTGCTCATCGGCGGTTACCACGGCGCGTGGCTGTCCGCCGAGGCCGCCCAGACGGCCGTCATCTCCCGCGAGGGCATGAAGGCGGCCGGGGCCACGCTGGGGGCCGGCATCATCGTCCCGCTCGGCGAGACCACGTGCCCGCTGGGCGAGGCCGCCCGGGTCGCGTCCTATCTGGCGGCCGAGTCGGCGGGCCAGTGCGGCCCGTGCCGGCTGGGCCTGCCGGACATGGCCAGGGCCGTCAACGCCCTGGTCGAGGGCACGGGTTCGGTGGACGCGGTACGCCGCTCCGTACGCGTCGTCGAGCGCCGCGGCGCCTGCTTCCACCCCGACGGCACGGCCAAGTTCGTGCTGTCGGCGATGGACGCGTTCGAGACCGAGATCGCGACCCACCTGGAGCACGGCTCCTGCGGCCGCCCGGTACGCGGCGTGCTGCCGATGCCCGAGCACGAGGCCGAGGCCGAATACCGGCTGGAGGTCGACTGGTCCCGCTGCGTGGGCCACGGGCTGTGCGCGCACCTGCTGCCGGAGTTCGTGGACCTGGACGACTACGGGTTCCCCTCGTTCAGGAAGATCCCGGCCTTCATGGCCAAGGAGGCGCGGCGGGCCGTCGACATGTGCCCGGCGCTGGCCCTGAGGCTGGCCCAGACCACCGGGGACGGCCACGGGCCGGGCCCGAAGCCGGCGGCCTCGCCGCTGCGGCTGGTCAAGGACGGGACGCTCAAGAAGTCCGGGGAGAGCACGCCGCGCCTCGCGCGCCTGGGCGTCCCCCGGATCTCGAAAGTCGGAGGGACGGCCGGGTGATCCGGAAGTGATGGAGATGTGACCAACCCGGCGGATCTCCCACGCGTCTCATCGATGGTTGTCCACGATCTTCGGGGAGGCGCTTTGGACCGCCGTGATTTTCTGCACGCCGCCGCACTCGCCCCGCTGGCACTCTCCGCGCCTCCGCCCGTCTGGGCCAGGCTGCGGGGACGGCTCGCGGGCACACTCGTGTTGCCGGGCGACGCCGGATACGGCGCCGCCCGCCGCCTGTACAACCCGGCCTACGACCGGATCAGGCCCGCCGCGGTCGCCTACTGCGCGAGTGCGGCGGACGTCTCGGCGTCCCTGGCGTTCGCGCGCTCCAACGGCGTGCCGGTGACCTCCCGTTCAGGAGGCCATTCCTACGCGGGCTGGTCCACCGGCACCGGGCTGGTGATCGACGTGTCCAGGATGAACGCGATCTCCTACGCCCGCGGCCGGGCCACGGTCGGCGCGGGCGCCAAGCTGATCGACGTCTACGACCGGCTCTCGCGCCACGGCGTGAGCGTTCCCGCCGGCACCTGTCCCACCGTCGGCATCGCGGGCCTCACGCTGGGCGGCGGGCTCGGCGTGGTGTCCAGGCGGCACGGCCTCACCTGCGACGTCCTGGAGTCCGTACGCGTCGTCACCGCCGACGGCCGCCTGCTGACCTGCGACGCCCGGCACCACGCCGGGCTCTACTGGGCCTGCAGGGGCGGTGGCGGCGGCAACTTCGGCGTGGCGGTGTCCTTCACCTTCCGGACCCACGAGGCCCGCGACCTCACCGTCTTCTTCCTGCGCTGGCCGTGGTCCAAGGCACGGGCGGCGGTGCGGGCGTGGCAGTCGTGGGGGCCGTCGGCGCCGGACGAGCTGTGGTCGTCGCTGCACCTGACCCGCTCGGCGGGCGGGCTGGGCGTGGAGATCGTCGGGGCCTACGCGGGCCGCAAGGCGGCGCTGGGCCGGCTGCTGGCCCCGCTCGTCGCCGAGGTGGGCCGGCCGTCGTCCCGTTCGGTGCGCACGGTGTCGCACCTGGAGGCCATGAAGATCATGGGCGGCTGCTCGTCGATGTCGGTGGCCGAGTGCCGGCGGATCCCGCGGACGGCGTTCTCGGCCAAGTCGCACCTGGCCTACCGGGCGCTGCCGGCGGACGGGGTGCGGGCTCTGGTGGACGGGATGGAGCGCGGCGGGCGGCATTCGGTGTTGCTGGACGCCATGGGAGGCGCGATCGGCCGGATCGCGCCGACGGCCACGGCGTTCGCGCATCGGGCGGCGCTTTATAGCGTGCAGTATTACAACGAGGGCATGGGCCGGGGATGGTTGCGCGGAATCCATTCCGACATGTCCCGATATTTCGGCGATCACGCCTATGTGAATTACATTGATCAAGATTTACGGAATTGGCGCAACGCCTACTACGGCGCCAACGCGGCACGGCTGGCCGAGGTGAAGGCGACCTACGACCCCGACCGGCTGTTCCGGCTGCCGCAGGGCTTCTAGACGACCTTGCCCCGGACGTACACGGGCTCGCCGACCTTCACCAGCTCGTACAGGCGCTGCGACGTCGTCAGCGGGACACGTACGCAGCCGTGGGAGGCCGGACGCAGGGGCACCTTCGTGGAGCCGTGCATGGCGATGCCGCCCACGAAGTAGAGCGAGTTGAACATCGAGCCCAGCCGCCCGGTCGTCCAGCCGGGCGAGCGCGTGGTGACGCGGAAGTCCCCCACCGGCGTGATGGCGTTGCCGCAGTGGCCGTTCTCGCAGTAGCTGACCTCGGCGCCGGACGAGATGTGCGAGATCAGCACGGGTCGGCCGTGGCGGAAGACGGTGAGGAGCTGGTCGCGCAGGTTGATCTCGACCCGGCTCGAGCCGCCGCCCGGCACCAGTGGCCGCTTGCGCGCCGGCCGTTCCAGGGCCGCCCACATCCTGGGCCCGACCTCGCCCTGCGGCATCAGCCGCCGGTTCTTCTGGAAGGCCCAGACCGCGAACTTGGTCTGCTCGTCGTAGACCCCGTGGATCCTGCCGAAGTAGTAGTGGCCGGCGTGCAGCCGCCGCTGCAGCGTCTTGACGTCCTCGCCGCGGTCGCCGGGCCGCAGCACCAAAGCGTCCGCCCCGGCGGCCGACGACGTGAACAGAAACGGCAGCCCGATCGCGCAGGCGGCAATTCCGGAAAGCATTCTCCTCATGAATCAACGCGTACCCAGAACGCCGTGAATTCCATCTCATAAAGAGTTTTTGTCAAGCAAAGCCGCAGCCCCATTAGCAAATCACTCAAAATGCCGAAAAATAGGCAGTGACCGGACCGAGTTCGTCAGGCGTCGCGCAGGCGCAGCAGCAGCCCGCCGCACAGCAGCGCCCCCGCGGCCCACGCCGCCAGGACGCCGAGCCCGGCCCACGGGCCGAGGGGCAGGACGTCCGTGGTGGCCTGGACGGCCAGCCCGGCGTTCACCGGCGAGATCTTCCACAGCAGGAGCCGCAGGTCCTCGTCCCTGATCATGAGGATGGCGATCGGGAAGAGGTAGAGCAAGCCGAGCACGACCCCGGTGGCCGCCGCCGAGTCCCGTACGACCGTCGCCACGCCCAGGCCGAGCAGGGCGATCAGCGCGAGATAGAGCACGGACCCGACAACGGCGCGCGGCGGAAGGGCGGACCCACCGGACAGGAACCCCGCCACCGCCGACCCGAGCACGCCCAGGGTCCCCGCGACCAGCGTCACCCCCGTGAGAACCCCCGCCTTGGCGGCCAGCGTGACGGCCCGGCGGGGCATCGCGGTCAGGGTGGTCCGGATCATCCCCGTGCCGTACTCGCCGCAGACCGCCACCACGGCCAGCAGCGCGACCAGCCCCTGCCCGAGCTGGACCCCGAAGAGGCCGACCCGGGCCGGGTCGTGGCCGCATCCCGCCGGCGCGCACGTCGTGAACCCCACGGCGGCGGCGCTCCCGGCCACGGTCAGCGCCACGACGCCGGGCAGCAGCCACCAGGCGGCCGGCGCGGTGCGCAGCTTCGTCCACTCGGCACGGAGCTCCCGTCTCACGCGTCCCTCCGCTCGATCCGGTACGCGGCCAGCCCCAGCGCCAGCGCCGCGTAGGCGCACAGCACGGCGAAGCCGGCCCACGGCGGCAGCGGGAAGTACCCGGCGGCCGGCGCGTAAAGGCCGGTGACGTGCGCGTACTCCGGGAGGCTCTGCTGGATCGCGAAACCGGCGGCCGGGGTGAGCCGCAGCAGCCACCGCGCGGCCTCGTCGGGCACGATGGACGCGATCGCCAGGGCGTACGGGACGACGAGCGTGACGATCGCCGTGACGACCGCCATCGAGCCGCGCCGGAAGAGCGTCCCCAGAGCCAGGGCGAAGACGGCGGCCACGGCGAGCAGCGCCGCGACGCCCACGACCACCCGCAGCTCCGTGAACGTGCTCACCGGCAGCGTGTAGACGCCGTTGCCACGCCCGATCCGGCGCGCGAGCGCGGGCGTGACGGCGGTGGCGGCCAGCCCGAGGACGAACGTGACCCCGCCCACCACCGCCGCCTTGGCCACCGGCACCCGGCCGCGCCGCGGGCCGGCCAGCAGCGTCGTGTGGATCAGCCCCCGCCGGTACTCGGTGCTCACGAACAGCACCGCGACCACGATGACCACGATGAGCGCGACCAGCGAGCCGATCAGTGAGCGCTCGATGGTGCTCTGCGTCGTGTTCGGGGCGATGTCGCCCGTTCCGGTGACGGCGAACTCCTCACCGTTGCGGACGAGCCCGCCCGGATGGTGCACGCTGCCGTCGGGGTTCACCTCCGCGCCGACGTCGTCGCGGCTCCAGGCGCCGCCGGTCGCCGCGCCCCGCACGCTCACCCCGTCCATGAGCGCGGTGGCCTCGGCGAAGCGGGACGACGCGGCGGAGCCGCCGAGGGTGTTCGGGGTCACCCGGATGTCGCCCGGGGAGGCGGCGAACAGGCCGACGCGCACCCGGGCCGGGAGGCCGGGCAGGCGGGCCGTGCCGACCCTGGTCCAGCGCGCGCCGTCGGGCGACTCCTCGCCGGTGATCGTCTCACCGGCGCGGGTCAGCCGCAGCCAGCGGGGCGCGCCTGAGGGGCCGGCGCCCGCCAGGTCCTCGGTGTAGTCGTACTGCATCCGTACGCCGTGGGCGCCGGTGAGCAGCACGGCCGCGTACGGGCTGCCCGGCTCGGTGCTCTCCTTGATCATCACACCGGCCTTGGCCCACGGCACGAGGCCGGAGACCACGTTCCTGACGCCCGGGGTGGCGTCGGGCAGGCGGATCTGGCCGCTCATGGAGGCCACCCGCGCGGTGATCGTCCCGTCGCCGTCCAGGGGCTGGTGGACGAAATAGAAGCGGTCCTCCACCGCCAGGCCGTCGGGGCCGAGGGGCGGTACGGGGCAGGGCACCTCGACCGGGCCCCGGCTGCACGAGGAGTGGCCGGCGGCCGCGAAGAGGGCGCCGAACCCCACGATGAGCAACGCGGCCAGCACCAGGCCCGCCATCCAGCCGCGTACTGTCCTGAGCTTGGTCCACTCCGCCCGCAGCAGCCGGGTCATCGCGCCGCCCCGCGGAATTCGGCGGCGTCCCTGGTGAGATCCAGGTACGCCTCCTCCAGCGTCGCCCGATGCGCGCTCACCTCGGAGAACGGCACCGCCCGCGCACCGAGCACCGCCACGATCCGGTCGGCGGGCAGCCCGGAGACGACGAGCGCCTCCCGGTCGCCGGCGGCCACCGTGGCCCCGGCGCCGGCGAGCGCCGCCATGGCCTGCGACCGCGCCGAGGTACGCACCGTCACCCGGTCATGTGAGGCCCCGGCGATCAGCTCGGCCACCCCGACGTCCATGACGACCCGGCCGCGGCCCACCACCACGAGATGGCCGGCGCCGTCTTCGAGCTCGCTCATCAGATGGCTGGAGACCAGCACGGCCCGGCCTTCGGCGGCCAGCTCCCGCAGGAAGCCGCGGATCCACACGATGCCCTCCGGGTCGAGCCCGTTGAACGGCTCGTCGAGCATGAGCACGGGCGGGTCGCCGAGCAGCGCCGCGGCGATCCCGAGCCGCTGGCGCATGCCCAGGGAGTAGCCGCCCGCCCGCCGCCGCGCCGCCGGGGCCAGCCCGACCAGGCCGAGCACCTCGTCCACCCGCCCGGCGCCCAGCCCCTGGGAGTGGGCCAGCCACAGCAGGTGGTCGCGCCCGCTGCGGCTCGGCTGCAGCGCTCCGGCGTCGAGCAGCGCGCCGACGTGCCGCAGCGGGTCGCGCAGGCTCCGGTACGGCCGCCCGCCCACCAGCGCGCGGCCCTCGTCGGGAGCGTCCAGCCCGAGCACCACCCGCATCGTCGTGGACTTGCCCGCCCCGTTCGGCCCGACGAAGCCGGTCACCCTCCCGGGCAGCACCCTGAACGTCATCCCGTCCAGCGCGAGCGTCCGCCCGAACCGCTTGCGCAGCCCGCTGACTTCAATGGTCGCATCCATGCCCAGCGAGCCTAGGCAGCGGCGGCCGCGCGATCGTCACGCGGGCGAGCGATCTCCGCCGTCCCTCACGTGAGGGATGCGGAAGGCCGGGCGGCACGGAACAATGCTCGTCGTGGAGCGTGTGGACGGCCGACGGAGCCTGTGGACGGGTGTGAAGCCATGGCTGCCGATCGCGATCGTCGCCCTGCTGGCCTTACTGGGGCTGGCCGAGTCGCTCGCCCAGGCCGGGATCGTCCCGGTGCTGTTCGGCGACACGTCGCCGGCCCCGATGAACGACGCGGCGAACGGCGCGGTGAACGGCGCGACGAACGCCCCGGCGACCGGGCTGGCCGCGGAGGCGCCGCGCTATGTGATCATCTTTCCCCTGCTGGCGCTGGCCACCACGCTGCCGCTCGCCCTGCTGTGGAACCGGGTGGCCATGGCCGCGCTCCTGATCTCCGGGGCGAGCCTGCTGTCGATCACGGCCTTCCACACGCTGACCGTCGCCGGGCTGATCGCGCAGCTCCTCGCGGGCTACCGGCACGGGCGCCACGGGGATCCGGCGCCGGCGGTGCTCGCCACCGTGCCGTTCCCGCTGCTGGCCGTGGTGCTCGCGGCGGGCGGCGGGCCCGACGGCCCGCTGCGGCTGTTCTCCCTGCTGCTGGCCTGCCTGCTCCCCGCTGCGGCGCTGGCCGGGGTCGCCCGCCGTGCCCGCGGCCAGGCGCGGGCCGACACGGCCGCCCGGGAGGTCATCGCCGGCAACCTGCTGGAGCACACCGCGCGCGGCGAGCGCGCCCGCATCGCCCGTGAGCTGCACGACATCGTCGCCCACCACATCTCGATGGTGGCCGTGCAGGCGGAGGCGGCCCGGCTGGCCGTCCCGGGCATGCCGGAGGCCGGGGCCGAGCGGCTGTCGGCGATCGGTGACACCGCCAGGTCGGCGCTGACCGAGATGCGGCGGCTGCTCGGCGTGCTGCGCGAGGACGCCGAACAGGAGGCGACCTGGCGGCCCCAGCCCAGCCTGAGCCTCGACGAGCTCAACGAGCTGCTCGACGAGTCGCGGGAGGCGTCGGGCAGCGGCACGCGGCTGATCCTGCGGGGCACGCCGGTCGAGCTGGATCCGGGGGTGGGGCTGGCGGCGTACCGGATCGTCCAGGAGGCGCTCACCAACGCGCGGCGGCACGCGCCGGGCGCCGCCGTGGACGTGGAGCTCGACTACACCGGCGGCGACCTGCGCCTGCTCGTCCGTGACAACGGCCCGGGGCCGGCCGGCGAGCGCGAGGAGGCGGACGGCGGGCAGGAGGACGGCGGGCACGGGCTGACCGGCATGCGGGAGCGGGCGGCGGCGGTCGGCGGTGAGCTGAGCACCGGGCCCGCGCCCGGCGGCGGCTTCCTGGTGGAGGCCCGGCTGCCGGGCGGCGGCGAGGACGGCTGATGAGCCGGATCCGCGTGGTCATCGCCGACGACCATCTGGTGGTGCGCACGGGGTTCGCCGAACTGCTCGACACGCAGCCGGACTTCGAGGTGGCCGGCACCGCCGCCGACGGGGCCGAGGCCGTGCGGAGCTGCCGGGAGCTCTCCCCTGACGTCGTGCTCATGGACGTGCGCATGCCGGGCATGAGCGGCATCGAGGCCACCCGGCTGCTGGCCGGTCCCGAGGGGCCGAGGGTGCTCATCCTGACCACGTTCGACCTCGACGAGTACGTCTACGACGCCCTGCGCGCCGGGGCCAGCGGCTTCCTGCTCAAGGACGTCACCGCCGAGCGCCTCTTCGACGCCGTACGCGTGATCGCCGCCGGGGAGGCGCTGCTGGCCCCGGCCGTCACCCGCCGCCTCATCGGCGAGTTCGCCAGGATCGGTCCCAGGAAGGGCCCGGCCGCCGCGTCGCTGGCCCGGCTCACCCCGCGCGAGACCCAGGTCCTGCGGCTCGTCGCCGAGGGCCTGTCCAACCCGGAGATCGCGACCCGGCTGGTGGTCACCGAGGAGACGGTCAAGACCCACGTGAGCCGGGTGCTGAACAAGCTGGGCCTGCGCGACAGGACCCAGGCCGTCGTGACCGCCTACGAGACGGGCCTGGTCGTGCCCGGTGAACGGGCGTGACCAGGCCGCTCGCCGTCGTCAGAAGTCGAAGTCGTCGATGTTGTCCTTGTTGAACACGGTGGGCTTGCCGAGCAGCACCTCGCCCTTGGCGCCGACGGTGTACTCGCCGAGCTTGCCGGCCTTGAACTTCTCCCCTTCGGCGCCGGTGATCTGCCCCGAGGCCAGCGCGGCGGCGGCGTAGGAGGCCAGGTAGCCCAGGTCGGCCGGGTTCCACAGCTCGAACGCCTCGATGGTGCCGTCCTTGACGAACTTCCTGAGCTGGTTGGGGGTGCCCAGGCCGGTCAGCTTGACCTTGCCCTTGGACGGCGAGTCCGACAGGTAGCGGGCCGCGGCGGCGATGCCGACGGTGGTGGGCGAGATGATGCCGGCCAGGTCCGGATAGGAGCGCAGCAGGCCCTGGGTCTCGGTGAAGGACTTCTGGTCGTCGTCGTTGCCGTAGGCGACCTTGACCAGCTCCATGTCCTTGTACTCGGGCTTTTCGAGCTCGTCCTTCATGAACTCGATCCAGGTGTTCTGGTTGGTGGCGTTCGGGGTGGCGGACAGGACCGCGATCTTGCCCTTGTGGCCGATCTGCTCGGCCAGGAGCTGCACCTCCGTACGGCCCAGGTCCTCGGCGCCGGCCTGGTTGACGAAGATGTGGCGGCCGTCGGCGGCGGTGTCGGAGTCGTAGCTGACGACCTTGATCCCGGCGGCCATGGCCTGCTTGAGCGCGGGCACCACGGCGTTGGGGTCGTTGGCCGAGATGACGATGGCGTCCTGCTTCTGCTGCATCAGCGTGTTGATGTAGGACACCTGCGAGGACGCGCTCGCGTCGGACGGCCCGACCTCCTTGCCCTCGCCGCCGAACTCCTTGGCGGCCGTGATGCCGCCGCCGTCGGCGATCGTGAAGTACGGGTTGTTGACCTGCTTGGGCAGGAACGCGATCTTGAGTCCCTGTTTGAGTGGCGCGTTGGGGTCGGCCGCGGCCGACGACGCCGCGGTGGCCGGGGCTGAGGACTGCTGGGCGACGTCGCTCTTCGTGGTGCCGCCGCAGGCGGCCGTCAGAAGGACGAGGCCGGCGAGCAGCGCCGTTCGCCGCCAAGGGGTACGCGTTTTCATGAAGCGGACTTCCCTTCCACTTGTGGTGATGTGCGCCGCCGCCAGACCGCCCCCAGGTTCGGCGCCAGCACGGATGCGACGAGCAGCAGGCCCGTCACGAAGTTCAGGACCTCGTTGGCCACGTCGGCGAGGATCAGCGCGTTGCGTACGACGCCGAGCAGCAGCACCGCCATCAGGACCCCGGGCAGCGTGCCGCGCCCGCCGAAGATCGACACGCCGCCGAGCAGGACGGCGGCCACCACGGCCAGCTCCAGCCCCATGCCGTTGTCCGCGCGGGCGCTGGCGTAGCGGAACGTGTACACGAGGGAGGCCAGCGAGGCCATCACCCCGGAGGCCACGAACAGCCAGAACTTGATCCGCTTGACCCGCACGCCCGAGAAGTAGGCGGCCTCCTCGTTGGAGCCGAGCGCGAAGATCGCCCGGCCGAGCCCGGTCGCGTGCAGCACCACGGCGGCGATGGCCGCCAGCACCGCGACCAGCACGGTGGCCAGGGGCAGGGGGCCGATCGAGGCCGTGGCCAGGCCGGTGTAGGCGGGCGGCAGGTCGGCCACCGCCTGGTCGCCGAGCATCACGTACGCCAGGCCGCGGAACAGCGCGAACGTGCCGATCGTGACCGCCAGCGAGGGCAGGCCGAGCCGGGTGACGAGCAGGCCGTTCAGGGCGCCGCACGCCGCCCCGACGAGCAGGCAGATCGGCATGATCAGCTCGATGGCCAGCCCGGCGTTCCACAACCAGCCGAGCACCGCGCAGGACAGGCCCAGCGTGGAGGCCACGGACAGGTCGATCTCGGCCGCCACGACGACCAGCGTCATGGTCAGGGCCATCAGGGCGATCTCGGTGGTGTCGAGGAGCAGGAAGGAGACGTTGGAGCCGTTGGCGAAGCCGTCCACGCCGAGCGAGGCCCACAGGGTGACGGCGACCAGCAGGACGAGGATCAGCCCCTCCCACCGGCGGACCAGGTCAACGCGCATCGGGGAACCTCCTGCGACGGGCCGGGTCGGTGCGGGCCAGGAGACCTCCCGCGCGGGGCGGGTCAGTGCGCATCGTGGAACCTCCTGCGGCGCAGGGCCGCGGCCACCCGCAGCGCGAGCACGCGGTCGAGAACGATGGCGGCGATCAGCAGGGCGCCGTTGATCGCGGTCTGGGCGAGCGCGTCCACCCGCAGCACGGCCAGCGCGCTGGTGATGCCGGCCAGCAGCAGCGCCCCGAGCGCCGCCCCGTAGACGGTGCCGCTGCCGCCGAAGATGGCCACGCCGCCGACCACGACGGCGGCGATCACGTCGAGCTCCTTGCCCGTCGCCACGGTCGCGTCCACGGTGCCGAACCTGGCCGCCCACATCACGCCGGCCAGCCCGGCCAGCGCGCCGCTCGCGACGAAGGCCGCGACGATCCGGCGCCGGACGTCGATCCCGGCCAGGACGGCGGCCTCGGGATTGGAGCCGATGGCGTACAGCTCGCGGCCGGAGCGCAGGTTGCGCAGCATCCAGCCGACGACCAGCAGCACGGCCAGGGCGACGAGCGCGAGCAGGGGCACGCCGAGGACCGAGCGGGTGCCCAGGGACAGGAAGCCCTCGGGCATGTCGGCCGCGTTGACCTGCCGGCCGCCGGCCCAGGCGTAGTCGATGCCGCGGAAGGCGTACAGGGTGCCGAGGGTGGCGACCAGCGCGGGCACCTTGGCCGCGCCGACGAGCAGGCCGTTCACCGCCCCGCAGACGGCGCCCAGGAGCACGCAGCCGGCGATCACGACGGGGATGGGCACGCCCGGATGATCGGCCAGGATGAGCGCGCCCCCGAACGCCGACAGGCCCACCACGGAGCTGACCGACAGGTCCACGTTCCTGGTGATGACGACGAGCGTCTGGCCGACGGCGAGCAGGGCCACGATGGCGGAGTTGAGCAGGATGTCGCGCAGGCTGCCGTAGCTGAGGAAGCTCGGGTTGACCGCGCCCGTGACGCCGAACAGGACGCCGAGCGCGACCACGATGCCGAGCTCGCGCACCCGGGCGACCCGGTCCACCAGCCGCCGCCCGCCGTTGCGCCGCACGCCCTCCTCGGGCCGGGCCGCGGTGGCCGTCACGCGGACCCCCTCGTCACGGTGACCGCCCCGGCGTACGCGCTCAAGCCGCTTGCCATGGTGACCGCTCCGGCGTACGCGCTCGTGCCGCCTGTCACAGGAGGCGCGCTCATGCCGCGCTCCTTCCGGTGGCGGCGGCCATCACGTTCTCCTCGGTCGCCTCCGCACGGCCGAGCTCGGCGACCAGCCGTCCTTCGTGCATGACCAGCACCCGGTCGGCCATGCCGAGCACCTCGGGCAGCTCGGAGGAGATCATCAGCACCGCCACCCCGTTCCCGGCCAGCTCCGACAGCAGCCGGTGCACCTCGGCCTTGGTCCCGACATCGATCCCCCGGGTCGGCTCGTCCACGATGAGCACCGACGGTCTGCGGGCCAGCCACTTGGCCAGCACGACCTTCTGCTGGTTGCCGCCGGACAGCACGTTGACCGGGTCTGTCAGGCGGGCGAACTTCAGCCGCAGCCGCACCGCCCAGTCCCTGGCCCGCTCCCGCTCGGCCGGCCGGGAGATCAGCGGCCCCCTGCGGACCTCGGCCAGCCCGGCGAGCCCGATGTTGCGCTCGATGGACAGGTCCATGACCAGCCCCTGTTGCCGCCGGTCCTCGGGGACCAGGGCCAGCCCGGCCGCCATGGCCGCCGTGGGGCTGGCGGGCCGCAGCCGTTCGCCGTCCACCTCGACGCCGCCGGCGTCCCATCGGTCGATGCCGAACACGGCCCTCGCGACCTCGCTGCGCCCGGCCCCGACCAGCCCGGCCAGCGCGACGATCTCGCCCCGGCGGACCTCGAAGGAGACGTCGGTGAAGACACCTTCGCGGGTGAGCCGGCTCACCCGCAGCGCCACCTCGCCGGTGTCGGTCTCCTGCTTGGGGAACAGGGCCTCCAGCTCCCTGCCGACCATCCGGCGTACGAGGTCGTCGGGGGTGATGCCGGAGATCAGGTCGGTGGCCACGAAGGCGCCGTCGCGCAGGGTGGTCACCCGCCGGCACAGCTCGAACATCTCCTCCAGCCGGTGGGAGATGAACAGCAGCGCGCACCCCTGCTCGCGCAGCGCCCTGGCCACGCCGAACAGCCGGGCGACCTCCTTGCCGGACAGCGCGGCGGTGGGCTCGTCCATGACGAGCACCCGCGCCTGCCGCGAGAGCGCCTTGGCGATCTCCACGAGCTGCTGGTCGGCGATCGACAGGCCGCGCGCGGGCTGGTCGGGGTCGAGCCGCACGCCGAGCCGGGTGAACAGCTCGGCGGCGCTCGCGCGCATGGCGCGCCGGTCGATGCCGAAGCGGGAGCGGGGCTGGCGGCCCATGAAGATGTTCTCCATGACCGACAGGTCGGGGAACAGGGTCGGCTCCTGGTAGATCACCGCGACCCCGGCCCGCTGCGCGTCGGCCGGCCCGGCGAACTCGACCGGCTCGCCGTCCAGCAGGATCCGGCCGGAGTCCGGCCGGTGCACACCCGAAAGGATCTTCACGAGCGTCGACTTTCCGGCGCCGTTCTCTCCGGCGAGCGCGTGCACCTCGCCGGGGAAGAGATCAAGGGAGACCTCGCGCACGGCGCGGACCGCGCCGAACGCCTTGCTGACCTGTGAGAGGGATAGAACGGGAGTCTGATCCATGTGCCGCACTCCCGGCAAAATCGTTTTAAGCGGTGGGAGGACCGTAGATCAGCCAGCGGTGCCGCGTCAATGGTCGGTCACAGCGAGATTTCCGTAGTGCTGCTGAAGCCTCTGCCTCTGTCAGAATTGTTACGTTTTAAGCGCCTCACTCCCGGGAAAGGAAGAGCGGGCCACGGGCGGGCAGACCTCGCGGCGGTATCGGCCGGGCGCCAGGCCGTGCTCGCGCTTGAAGGCGTTGGCGAAGGAGAACTCCGAGGTGTATCCCACCCGGGCGGCGATCGCGCCCAGCCCGTCTTCCGACTCCCGCAGCAGGCGGGCGGCGGTGGCCAGCCGCCACCACGTCAGGTAGCCGAGCGGCGGCTGCCCCACCAGCGCCGTGAACCGCCGGGCGAACGCGGCCCGCGACAGCCCCGCTCGCTCGCCCATCTCCTTGACCGTCCACGGCCGGGCGGGGTCGCGGTGCACGGCGTCGAGCACGGCGCTGATCTGCGGGTCGGCCAGGGCCGCGGCCCAGCCGGTGACCTCGCAGTGGCCGGGCTCGGAGTCGAACCAGGCCCGCAGGATGTAGAGCAGCAGCAGGTCGAGCAGGGACGACACGACCGTGTCGGCGCCCAGGCGGGGCCGGTGCACCTCCGCGCCCAGCAGGTCGACCGCGACGCGCAGCTCGGTGTGCCGGCCCAGCTCGGCCGGCAGGTGGATCAGGTCGGGCAGGTCGCGCAGGATCGGATGGGCGCGGCTCGCGTCGATGCGGTAGCCGCCGCACAGCAGGACCGTGGCCGCGCCGGGGCCCTCGATGAAGGCGGAGGCGAACAGGTCTGTCTCCTCCAGCGGATCGCAGGCCGGCTCGGCCACCGGCGTGAACGGGGAGTCGGCGATCGCGTAGCCGTGCCCGTGCGGGAAGAACAGCACGTCACCGGCCGACAGCGCGACCGGCTCACCGCCGGGCGGGAGCAGCCAGCCCGACCCCCGCAGCACGACCTGGAACCCGGCCGACCCGGGCGCCGAGGGGAAGCGCTGCCCCCAGGGCGCATGCCACTCGACGCGGGCGGAGCGGGGCCGGCCGGTACGCATGATCGCGATCACGTCGCTGAGCACGTCCATGGCGGCAGTCTAGACCCCAAGACGCTGAAGCATGAAAGACGCGACCCTCACGTATTGGCCGTCTCAGCCTTTCGCTCCTAGGGTTTTCCCATGCAGACCATGAGAGCAGCCAGAATCCACGGGTACGGCGACGCCTCGGTGATCAGGCACGACCGGATCCCGGTCCCGAGCCCCGCCCCCGGAGAGGTCCTGATCGAGGTGGCGGCCACGTCCTTCAACCCGTCGGAGGTCGGCCTGCGCGCCGGCCTCCTGCGCGGAGTGCTCGACGTGACCCTGCCGCACACCCTCGGCTGGGACGTCGCGGGCACCGTGCTCGGCACCGGCGCGGGCGTCACCGCCCTCGGCACGGGCGACCGCGTGTTCGGCCAGGTGAACGGCGCCGCCGCCGAGTACGTGACGGCCCCAGCCGACACCCTGTGCCGGGCGCCCGAGAGCATCCCCCTGGCCCACGCGGCCGCCATCCCGGTCGCCGGGCTCACCGCCTGGCAGGCGGTCCACGAGCACGCCCGGATCACCCCCGGGCAGCGGGTGCTGATCAACGGCGCGGGCGGCGGCATCGGCCTGTTCGCCGTGCAGCTCGCCAAGCTCGCGGGCGCCACCGTGACGGCCACGGCGAGCCCGCGCAGCGCGGCGGCCGTGGCCCGGCTGGGCGCGGACGAGGTGGTCGACTACACCTCCGCCCCGCTGCCGGGCGGCATGGACGTGCTGCTCAACCTGGCCGCGGTCGCCGAGGCGGACGCGGCGGCCCTGGCCGGGCTCGCGCGCACCGTGATCACCGTCGCCACGCCGATCGAGGGCGGCACCCACTTCATCACCCGCAACGACCCGGAACAGCTCGCCGCGATCGCCGCCCTGATCGACAAGGGCGAGCTGATCGTCGAAGCCGAGACCTACCCGCTGTCGGAGCTGGCGGGGCTGCACCGCCGGGCCGAGGCCGGCGGCACGCGCGGCAAGATCCTCCTCACCGTGTGAGGCGGCTAGGGGGTGAAGTGGCGCAGGACCTCGGGGTTGGCCATGGCGTCCGGGTTGGCGGCCTGGTCGACGGGGGTGCCGAGCAGGATCTTGCGCACGGGCACCTCGAGCTTCTTGCCTGACAGCGTGCGCGGGATGCCGGGCACGGCGCGGATCTCGTTGGGCACGTGCCGGGGGGACAGCTCCTTGCGCAGGGCGTCGCAGAGCGCGCGCCGCAGCGGCTCGCCCAGCTCGGCGCCCTCGGCGAGGGTGACGTACAGGAGCAGCCGCCCTTCCTGCCCGAGCTGCCCCGTGTCGATCACGAGGCTGTCGGCGATCTCCTCGAACCGCTCGACGACCCGGTAGAACTCGCTGGTGCCCATCCGCACGCCGCCCCGGTTGAGGGTCGAGTCGGAGCGTCCGTAGATGACGCAGCTCCCGTCGTCGTTGATCTTGATCCAGTCGCCGTGCCGCCACACGCCGGGATAGACGTCGAAGTAGCTCTCGGTGTAGCGCTCGCCCCCGGGGTCGTTCCAGAACATCACCGGCATCGAGGGCATCGGCTGGGTCAGCACCAGCTCCCCCACCTCGCCGACGACGGACTTGCCGGCCGGGTCGTACGACTCCACCCTCGCCCCCAGCGACCGGCACGGGATGACCCCGGCCCTGATCGGGTGCACCATGGTGGCCCCGACGAACCCCGTGCACACGTCGGTGCCGCCGGAGAAGGACCCGATCGGGATCCCGGGCAGCTCGGACGCCACCCAGGCGAACCCCTCGGGCGGCAGCGGCGACCCGGTCGAGCCCACCCCGCGCAGCCGGTCGAGGCCCTCGGGGTGGATGCCGGCCTTGAGCGAGGCCATGATGTACGGCGCCCCGACCCCGAAGTAGGTCACCCCTTCCGAGGCCGCGATCCGCCACAGCGCGGCGGCCGAAGGATAGGTGGCCGAGCCGTCGTACAGCACGGGCGTGGCCCCCACCAGGAGGGAGCCGATGAGGTAGTTCCACATCATCCAGCCCGTGGTGGTGTACCAGAAGAACACCTCGCCCTCCCCCAGGTCCTGGTGGAAGGCGAGCGACTTCAGGTGTTCGAGCACCACGCCGCCGTGGCCGTGCACGATCGGCTTGGGCAGCCCGGTCGTGCCGCTGGAGTAGAGGATCCACAGCGGGTGGTCGAACGGCACCCGCTCGAACTCCAGCGGCCCCTCCTCGGCCCGCAGGCCCTCCCAGCCGATCACCTCGCCGTGCGGCAGCTCCCGCGCGTGCCCGGGGGCCGGCTCGGCCTGCTGCGGCGCGCGGCCCTCCGCGGCCGCCGCCAGGTAGGGGATCCACACGGTCGCGCGGAGCGAGGGCAGCTCGGCGGCGATCTCGTTGACCGCGGCCGAACGGTCGAAGCTCTTGCCGTTGTAGAGGTAGCCGTCGACGGCGATGAGCACCTTGGGCTCGATCTGCTTGAACCGGTCGACGATGCTCGCCACCCCGAAGTCGGGCGAGCCGGCCGACCAGATCGCCCCCAGCGAGGCGGTGGCCAGGCAGGCGATCACCGCCTGCGGGATGTTCGGCAGGTAGGCGGCCACCCGGTCGCCGCGCCCCACGCCGAGCCGGACCAGCCCCGTGCGCACGCGGGCGACCTCGTCGCGCAGCTCGGCCCAGGTCAGCTCCTGCCGGCCGCCGTCCTCGGAGACGAACACCAGGGCGGTGCCCTCGGTGCGCCGCAGGGCGTTCTCGGCGTAGTTGAGCGAACTGCCGGCGAACCAGGTGACGCCGGGCATCGTCCCGGAGAGCACGGGCCCGTCGCCCCGGTCCCCGATGACCTCGAAATAGTCCCAGATCGACGTCCAGAACTCCGTGGGCCGGTCAACGGACCAGCGCCACGCGTCGTCGTAGCCGCCGGGCCGGCCCAGCCATCGCAGGTAGCGGGTCAACCGCGCCGACTCCACGACCTCGTCGCCCGGCTCCCAGAGAAGCTCGCCCTCAGCAACCATGTGCCCCATCCTGTCGCCCGTCCGGCGGAAAGTCATACCCGCCTTTCCCCATAACTTGCTACCTCCGTAGGTGGTCCACCGCCATACGCGCGGCGGTGCCGATCACGGCGTCGGCGCGCGGCTGGTTGAGCGCGGTGCTGAAGGAACGGGTGGAGACGGACACGGCGTAGCGGGCGCCGTCGGGGTATTCGACGACGCCTGACTCGCAGCGCAGGGTCGGCAGCGTGCCGGTCTTGCCGCTGACGGCGACGTCGTCGTACGGGAAACCGGAGGCCAGCCGGTGTGGCCACACCTGCCCGTTGAGCACGGCCCGCATCCAGGCGCACGACTCGCCGGAGGCCGCCTCGTCGCGCCAGATCAGCCCGAACAGCGTGGTCATCTCGCGTGAGGTGCTGCGGTTGGCCCGCGCGGGATCCAGCGCGCTCAGCCGCGCTATGTCGTCGGGATCCACGAACGGCCACCCGTGCCCGGTGTCCACACGCATGCTGTGGAGCATCTCCCGCGCGCTCTGCACGACGCGCGTCTCGCGCAGCCCGAACGAGTCCAGCATGGTGTTGATCGCGTCGTACCCGACCCCGGCCAGCAGTTTGTCGGCGGAGGTGTTGTCGCTCACCGCGATCATCGAGTACGCCAGGTCGCGCAGCGAGATCGTCACGTCGTCGAGCATCGCGGACAGCCCCGTCGGCCCGGTCACCCGGTCGGCGGCCGTCACGGTGACCCGGGCGGACAGGTCGACCAGCCCGGCGTCGGCCTGCCGGCAGAGCGCCACCAGCAGCGGCACCTTGAACATCGACGCCGTGACCAGCGGCTCGTCGGCGGCGAGGCCCACCTCGTGCCCGGTGTCGATGTCGACGGCGTGCAGCCGGCCGGTGACGCCGGCCATCCGGAACAGGCTCTCGAAGTCGGGCGCGCTCATGCCAGCATCCCCGGCCTGCGGCTGATCCGCCGCGCGGGCACGGCGCCTTCGTCCGTCATCCCGCCGCTCTCCTTCAACGTCCGTACGGCCACGTCCGCGAAGTCATTGACCGGTGTCGTGGCCACGCGCCAGGCGGTGGAGACCCGGCTCGTGATCGGCGAGCCTAGCAGTGGCCGCCAGGCCAGCCCCGGCACCTCCGCCCTGGGCCCGAACGCCACCGCCGCCCCCGCCATCACCAGCCCCATCCCGGCGCCCTGGTGCACCTGTACGGGGACGAAGCCGTGGCGGCGGCACTCCGACAGCGTCTCCGCGTGCCAGCCGGGCTCGCCCTCCTTGGGCGGCATGAGCAGCTCGCGTCCCGCCAGGTCGGCCAGGTGCACCTCGCCGACGCCCGTGAGCGGGTCTCCGGCGGCCAGCAGCACGCCCTGCGGCTGCAGCAGGATCCGGCCGTACTCGAGGCCGGGGGCGGTGACCGGATGCCGGACGAGGCCCACGTCGATCGAGCCCTCGGCCAGGGCCGTCACCTGGTCGGCGGTCCAGATCTCGGCGGGCGCGAGGCGTACCTCGGGGTGGCTCTCGCGAAAGCCGGCGACCAGGGCGGCGAGCACGGTCGCGGCCAGGTCGGGTGGCACGCCCACCTTGAGCACCGTGCCCTGGCCCTGCCGGGCCAGCTCGTGCAGCCGGTCCACCCGGGCCACGATGTCGCGGGCCTCGCCCAGGAGCAGCCGGCCCTCCTCGGTGAGCCGGACCTGCCGGGCGGAGCGGTCGAAGAGCCGGACGCCGAGCTCCTCCTCCAGGCGTTTGATGCGCTGGCTGAGCGGCGGCTGGGCCATGCCGAGCCGGATCGCCGCGTTGCCGAAGTGGAGTTCCTCGGCCACCACGACGAAGTAGCGGAGATGCCGGACCAGGTCCATGACCAGCAAATATATCCAGATTTATATCCTGACGGCCGTCATATCAATATTGGACACCCCCGCCACGCCTCTGGTGTCCTCTCCGTCATGGCACCACAAACGGGGACAAGTTACGCTTACCTGCAGCCGGACCGGCCGCCGCGCCGCCGCCGCAGGAGATGGCCGTGGATCCTGGCCGGACTGCTGGTCCCGGCCGTCGCGGCAGGGGGCGTCATCTGGGCGCTGCGCACGGAGGGCGCGCCGGAGCAGACGGTCGACCAGTACCTCAGCGCCTGGTCCAGGAAGGACTACGCGGCGATGCGGGCGCTGGCGGCCGACCCGCCCGCCGACTTCGAGAGCCGGCACCGCCGCTTCCTCACCGACCTGAAGGCCACCGAGGCCACCTTCCACCGGCCCCTCCCGAGCGGGGTCTTCGCCGACACCGGCCCGGACCGCGACGGCTTCATCGGCTTCCAGGCCAGGGTGCTGGGGCAGCGCACCTGGGACTACGGCGGCCGGCTCAAACTGGTCGAGCGTGACCGTACGTGGAAGGTGGCCTGGACGCCCGCCTCCCTGCACCCCCTGCTCAAGGACGGCCGCTCGCTGCGGGTGATCACGCGGCCCGGCGACGCCGTACGGGTCGTGGCCGCCGACGGCACCCAGCTCAACACCCCGGCGGCGCCCGGCTCCGTCCAGCAGCTCGTCGAGGGCATGAAGCAGGCCTTGCCCGACCGGTTCAAGGCGTCGGCCGACTCCGGCATCGTCCTCTTCGAGGGCGACCGGGCCGTCCAGACCGTGGTGAAGGCGGGGACGACCCGGCCGATCCAGACCACGATCGACCTGAAGGTGCACCGGGCGGGGGCCGCGGCGCTCAAGGACGTGGACAAGCCGGTCTCCCTGGTGGCGCTGCGGGCCTCGACCGGGGAGATCCTGGCGGTGGTCAACGCGCCCGGCGGGTTCAACCGGGCGCTGATGGGCAAGTACCCGCCCGGTTCGACGTTCAAGGTCGTGACGGCCTCGGCGCTGGTCGCTGACGGGGTCGAGCCCGCGCAGCAGGTCACGTGCCCGGCCGAGAAGAACATCGGCGGCTTCCCGTTCCACAACGCCGGCTTCGAGGACTTCGGCACGCTGCCGTTCCGTGACGCGTTCGCGCACTCGTGCAACACCACGTTCGGGGAGATGAGCGTGGCGAAGCTGAACGCCGGGCGGCTCGGCGAGGTCGCCAAGAGCTTCGGCTTCGGCACCCCGATCACGCCGGGCGTCCCCGCCGTACGCGCCGAGTACCCCGACCCCAAGGACGACACCGACCTGGCCTCCGCCGCGATCGGACAGGGCCGGGTGCTGGCCAGCCCGCTCAACATGGCCTCGGTCGCCGCCGCCATCGCCTCGGGCGCGTGGATCCCGCCCAGGCTCGTCAAGGAGGAGCACATCCCGGACGCGCAACCGGACAACCCACGGCCGCTGGAGGAGGGCGTGGTCAAGGCCCTGCGCAAGCTCATGCCCGCCGTCGTCACCG
Organism: Nonomuraea sp. NPDC050643; assembly: GCF_040654715.1. Lineage (NCBI taxonomy): Bacteria > Bacillati > Actinomycetota > Actinomycetes > Streptosporangiales > Streptosporangiaceae > Nonomuraea > Nonomuraea sp. NPDC050643. The sequence goes on from NZ_JBFAIM010000013.1 coordinate 195,463, forward strand.
ACGGCACCGCCCACGCCGTACGCTTCCCGCCCGGCACGGCGGGCAAGACCGGGACGGCCGAGTACGGCTCGGGCGAGGAGCCGCCCGCGCACTCGTGGTTCATCGGCTACAAGGGCGACCTGGCGTTCGCGGTGATCGTCGAGGGCGGCGGCGCCGGCTCGGCCGTGGCGGCCCCGATCGCCGCCCGCTTCCTCCAGAACGCCCCCTGACCTCTGGGAGCGCGCTACCCGGCCTTCCGGTCCATCGGGGAGGTCAGTCCCGCGACCGCGGCCACCACCTCGGAGGCGTTGGACAGGTCGGGCAGCACGATGTCGGCCCCGGCCTCGCGCAGCTCGCCCGCCATCGACCGCCCGGAGGCGACCCCGATCATCGCCGCCCCGCCGATCCTGGCCGCCTGCACGTCGCGCGTGGAGTCTCCGATCACCACCGTGTTGGCCGCGGTGAACGGCGTGCCCAGGCGCTGCTTGGCCCGCGACTGCGCGACCTGCAGCAGCGTCGCCTTGGGATAGACCTCCTCGCCGTATCCCCCGAGCTCGAAGTCGATGTGCCTGTCCAGCCCGAACGCCTTCAGCTTGTGCACGGCGTTGCTCTTGATCGTGCCGGTCAGCACCGTCTGGACCACGCCGTCGAGCCGGGACACCGACTTCAGCGCGTCCTTGGCCCCGGCCATCATGCGCCCCTCCTTGGCCAGCCGCCCGCGCCGGTCGGCGAAGGCCATGGCGAGCGCCGACAGGAAGCGGGGCAGGTGGTCGTCCTCGGCCACGATGCCGTTGACGGCCAGCGTCTCGAAGACGATCTCCGAGTCGGGGCGGCCCAGCGGGGGCACGAGCTTGACCAGCGGGCGCCCGGTCACGACGCGGAACGCCTCGGCGTAGGCGTCTCTGCTCACGATGGCGACGTCGACCAGAGTCAGGTCGACGTTCCACAGCACAAGGCGGTTGATGGCAGCCTCCTGAGGGGGATCCCTGCAAGAGTACGGCCGCCACCGGGCCCGCGGCTCCCGCCTCGACGAATTTCAGGCGTGGTCGTTTCAGGCGTGGTCGAGCGCCTGGGCCAGCGTGTCGACCACCGGCAGCCCGGTCGCCTCCAGCTCGGCCCGCGACGTCATCCCGCCGGTGTAGAGCACGGCCCTGGCCCCCACGTGCTTGGCGGCGAGCCCGTCGTCCACGCTGTCGCCGATCACCAGGACCTCACCGGCGTCGACGCCCACGGCCTCGATGTGCGCGGCCATGTGCGCCGCCTTCTCCCCGCCGGTCAACCCGATCAGCCCGTCGATCCGGGTGAAGTGCGTCGTGATGCCGAACGAGTCGACCTTGGGCACCAGGTGCGAGTGCGGCGCCATCGAGCAGAGCGACTGCGTGCCGGTCCAGCTCGTGAGCGTGAGCAGCGCGTCGGCGGCGAGCCCGCAGGCGTCGCTCAGCCGGAAGTAGTGCTCGTGGAAGCCGTCGTCGAGCAGTTGCCACTCGCCCTCGTTCAGCGGGCGCCCCAGCAGGCGCTCGTAGGCGAGCCAGATGGGGCGGGTGTAGACCGCGCGGAGTCCGTCGGCGGTCAGCTCGGGCAGCGCGTACGGCCTGAAGACCTCGTTGGTGGCTCCGACCACGGCATCGACGTCGTGGAAGAGGGTGCCGTTCCAATCCCAGATAATGTGCTTAGTCATGTCATACCAGCCTAATCGGTAGGTGTGACATCGCGGTGAACGACTCGGGGCCGCGGCCCATCCGGCCACGACCCCTTCGCGCAGGCTACTTGCAGGCCTTGCTGGTGGTGCCGGCGCCGTTCTGGCCGCCCTTGCCGCCGTTCCACTGCACCGAGACACCGCCCCAGGCGCACATGTTGTTGGCCCAGATCATGTTGCCCCAGTGCCGGCCCTTGTTGCCCGGCTTGAAGCTGAACCGGTCGTACCGGCCGTCCGCGGCGTACACGCTGATGGTGCCGCGCGCGGAGGTGGCGGTGCTGACCTCGATCCAGTTCGTCTTGCACTTGCCGGACCACATCAGCTTGATCGTGCCGACCTGGCCGTTGGCCTTGCTGTTGATCGTGGCCGTCCGCACGGTGCGGGCGGAGTTGCCACAGCCCGACTTGTACGGGTCCTTGTGGTCGTACGGCTTGAGCGCGGCCTGGGCGTTCGCGGGAGAGCCTGCGAGGAGGGTCGCCGCCCCGAGGACGACCGCTACAACTCGACGCTTCACGTGAACCGACTCCTTCAGTCAGAGAATGGTGCTGCGTCGGGACCCTAGCGAGATCAACCGCTACGCGGTCAAGGAACTGTGACCGATGTAACGTCTCCGTTATGACCTGAGCACGTCGGGTATCTCCTGGGTTGCGTACCACATGAGCTCGTGGGCCTCGGCCCCGTCCACCGCGAACCGGGCGTCGTCGTCGCCCTGGTCGGAGGCGGGCAGCGCGTCGATCGCGGCCTCGATGTCGGCGACCGCCCCGTGGTCGTCGATGTGCACCGCGGCCACCTTGGTCAGCGGGATCGGCTCGGACAGGTGTACATGCGCGCGCTGCTCGAGGTCGGCGCCGACGATGACCACTCCGTCAGGCACCTCGGCGGCGATCACCACCCGCCGGGGCGCGGCCGCGCCGCCGTCGGCTCGGTCGGCGGCCAGCAGGCGCAGCGAGGCGCGGGCCGCCTCGGTGAGCGCGACGTATTCGAGCTCCTCGGTGTCGCCCGAGGCGTACCACTCGGTCAGCGCGGGGGTCACCGCGTAGCCGGTCAACGGAGCCGGGCCCAGCCCGCCCGCCTCGACCGCCGAGGCCAGGGCCGGAAGAGTGCACGGCAGATAGACGCGCATGACGTACCTTTCCAAGGGAGAACCTGCCACACCCTACTCGTAGCGCCTGGTCAGGCAGGCCGGTTTCAGGCCCGGCGCAGCGTGAGCCGCAGCACGGACTCGAGCTCCACGATGGTCGTGGGCGCGTCGCGGTGGTGGATCCCGGCGATGCCGAGCGCCCGGGCCGCGACGATGTTGGCCTCGATGTCGTCGATGAACACGCACTCCTCGCCGGCGAGCCCGATCTGGACGAGCGCGTGGCGGAAGATGCGCTCCTCGGGCTTGCGCATGCCGACCTCGCCGGAGATCACGACCGCGTCGAAGATCTCGTCCCAGTCGTCCCGGGGGTAGGTGTTGGACCAGGAGTTGGACAGCAGGCAGGTCCTGACGCCGTTGGCCCGTACGTCGCGGAGCATGTCGTACATCGCCTCGACCCGCTCGAACCCCGCGAACATGCGGTCCAGCAGCCCTTCGGCCACCGGCGGCTCCCCGTCCACGGTCAGCAGCCGGGCGGCGAGGTCGCGTTCGAAGGAGGGGCCGTCGAGCTCGCCGCGCTCGAGCGCGTGCACGATGCTCTCGCCGTCGCCGTTCCCGTAGGCGTGGTCGATCATCCGGCGCATGACCTCGCGGTAGTGGTCGCCGTCGATGCGGTCAGCCATGATCCACCGCGCGATGGAGTCGGTGAGGCTGCTCGTCAGCACACCGCCCCAGTCGATGAGCACACCCGTAACCATCGTTCTAGAGTAGAGCGTCACGGAAATAGCTTTACCGCGGCCCACACTTTTATATATGGATATAACCCCATAAAAGGTCGTCCGAAATATCCGGTTAGGGTGTCTTCCCAGCGTAAACCGCTATCTTGAAGGGACCGCCGTGCGGACGACGATCCTGATCACCTCCCCTGACCAATGGACCGCCCCGGGCCTCGAACTCTTCCAGTTCGCCCCCATCATCCCCGGCGGCCCCGGATGGTTTACCAAACCCGTTCTGATCGCCCTGCTGAGCTCGGTCATCGCCATCGCCCTGTGCTGGGCCGCGTTCGCCAAGCCCAAGATCATCCCCCGGGGCTGGCAGAGCATCGGCGAGTACGCCTACGTCTTCGTACGCGACCAGATCGCCAAGCCCAACCTCGGCAAGGACGCCGACCGCTGGATGGGCCTGCTCCTCACGATCTTCCTGACCGTGCTCATCTGGAACCTGATGGGCATCATCCCGTTCGTCCAGTTCCCGGTCGCCGCCCACATCGCCTTCCCGGCGGTGCTGGCGCTCAGCGTGTACGGCATCAAGCTCTACCTGGGCGTCAGGCACCACGGCGTACGCGGCTACCTGCACGGCATCGTGCACCTGCCCGGCCTGCCCGGCTGGGCGTACGGGCTCTACGCCCCGATGATCCTCGCCGAGGTGTTCCTCACCTCGCTGTTCACCCACGTCATCCGCCTGTTCGCGAACATGTTCGCGGGCCACATCATCGTCGCCTTCTTCAGCTCGGTCGGCTTCTGGTTCCTGTTCGAGCGGCTCACCCCGCTCGGCGCCGGCCTCGGCGTGCTGGGCGTGCTGATGACGATCGTGATGACGGCGTTCGAGATGTTCATCCAGTTCTTGCAGGCGTTCCTGTTCGCCATGCTGGCCGGGATGTTCATCGCCAGCGGGCTGCGCGGCGCGCACTAGGACGGGACGCGGGCGGCCAGCTTGCGGTGCTCGGGGGAGCGCAGCACGCCGGCCGCCTCCTGCGCGGAGACGACGGGGGCCTCGGTCAGCACTCCCCTGGTCTGCTTGAGCGTGAGCAGCCTGGTGACCGACTGGTCGAGGCGCTCCTTGGAGATCCGGCCCGACTTCACCGCCGCCAGCACCGCCCGGTAAGCCTTCGGCAGGTCGTTGGGCATGAGCAGCAGGTCGGCCCCGGCCAGCACCGCGCGCACCGCGATCTCCCCGTCGTCGTACTTCTTGCGCACCCCCTCCATGTTGAGCGCGTCGGTGGAGATCACGCCCTTGAAGCCGAGCTTCTCCCTGAGCAGCCCGGTCAGGATGGCCTTGGACAGCGTGGCCGGGTCGCCCGACGGGTCGAGCTTGGGGAAGACGATGTGGGCGCTCATCACCGCGTCGACCCCGGCCTCGATCGCGGCCCTGAACGGCGGCGCGTCGATCCGCTCCCACTCCGCCTTCGTGTGCTTGATCACCGGCAGCCCGGTGTGGCTGTCGACCGAGGTGTCACCGTGCCCGGGGAAGTGCTTGGCGGTGGCGGCGATCTTCGCGTCGCCGAACCCCTTGACCGCCGCGCCGACCATCTTGGCCACCCGCTTCGGGTCGTCGCCGAACGCCCGCCGCCCGATGACGGGGTTGCGCGGGTTGACGTTGACGTCGGCGACCGGGGCGAAGTCGAGGTTGACGCCGAGCGCGCGCAACTCGTCGCCGGTCGCCTTGGCCACGGCCCGCGACAGGTCGAGGTCCTTGGTCGCGCCGATCTCGGCGGCCCCGGGGAAGTCGGTCATGAGCGCGGACATCCGCGACACCAGGCCGTTCTCCTGGTCGGTGCCGATGAGCAGCGGGATCTTCCTGGAGGAGCGCTGCAGGCCGTTGGTGAGGCCGACGACCTGGCCGACGCCCTTGACGTTGTGCGGGAAGAGGATCACGCCGCCCAGGTGGTATTTGGCGACCACCTTGGCCGGGGTCTGGGCGGCGTATCTGGCCTGGTTCTCGCCCGAGACCGTGTCGGCGGCGGTGCCGTACAGGACGGGCATGAAGAGCTGGCCGACCTTCTCCTCGACGCTCATCTTCGACAGCGCCCGCGCGACCGGGCTCACCTGGGCCTGAGGCGGGCTCTGGGGAGGGGTGTGGGCGGGCGGGGCGGCCTTGCCCCCGGTGGGCGCCGTCTGCGCCGAGCCGCCGCCACCGCCGCACGCGGTGATCGCGATCACCAGGAGCCCTACCGTACCGATCCGTCGAAGCATGACTCCAAAGGTATCCACCCGACGACCCCCCTCGGATCCCCCGCCGCGATTACAGGCCCAGCCTGTCCAACTCGGGCAGGTGCTCGCGAGCCGCCGCGCGCGCGTCGGCCGCCGTGTCCTGCTCCCGCGCCGCGCGCGCCGCCTGCCGGCACTGCTCCAGCGTGTGCGCGCCCAGCCCGGCCCGTACGGCGGCCAGCGCGGACGGCGCCATCGACAGCGTGCTCGCCCCGAGCCCCACGAAGACGCAGGCCAGCGCCGGATCGGCGGCCGCCTCGCCGCAGATCCCGCACGGCTTGCCGGCCTGCCGCGCGGCACCCGTCGCCATGGCGACCAGGCCGAGCAGCGCCGGCTGCCACGGATCGTGCAGCGCGCTCATGGCGCTGAGCCCGCGGTCGGCGGCGAAGGCGTACTGGCTCAGGTCGTTGGTCCCGATCGAGACGAAGTCCACGGCGGCGAGCAGGTCGGCGGCCCGCAGCGCGGCGGACGGGATCTCGATCATCACCCCGGCCTCCCCCAGGCCCTTGGCCCGGCACGTCCGGGCGAACCACGCGGCCTCCTCCGCCGTGGCCACCATCGGCGCCATGACCTGGAGCCGCTCGGAGGCCACCGCCGCCAGCGCGCCGAGCTGCGCCTCCATCACCTCGGGGAACTTCCTGGACCTGCGCAGCCCGCGCTCTCCCAGCGCCGGGTTCGGCTCGGCGGGCACGGGCAGGAACGCCAGCGGCTTGTCCGCGCCCACGTCGAGGGTCCGCACGACCACCGTGCCGCCGGGGAACGCCTCCAGCGCCGCCCGGTACGCCTCGCGCTGCTCCTCCTCCGCCGGCGCCTCGGACCGGCCGAGAAAGAGGAACTCGGTGCGGTAGAGCCCGATGCCCTCGGCCCCCGCGCCGACCGCGTCGGCCAGCTCGCCCGGCCCGCCCACGTTGGCCAGCAGCGGCACCTCGTGCCCGTCGGCGGTCGCGCCGGGGCCCTGCCACGAGGCCAGCGCGGCCTGCCTGGCCGTGGCGGCGGCCGCCGCGTCGGCCACGTCGGCGTCGGCGGGCTCCAGGCGTACCTCACCGGTGCTCCCGTCCACCATCACCCGCACGCCGGGCGGGATGCCGGTCGCGCCCGGGCAGGCCACGACGGCGGGCACCCCCATGGCCCTGGCGATGATCGCGGTGTGACTGGTGGGGCCGCCCTCCTCGGTGACGAACGCGGCCACCTGCTCCCTGGACAGCAGCGCGGTGTCGGCGGGGGCGAGATCCCTGGCCACCAGCACGTACGGCTCCGCCGGCGCGGCCGGCACCACCGGCATCGAGTGCCCGTAGAGCAGCGCGACCACGCGGTCCCTGATGTCGGCCACGTCCGCGGCCCGCTCGCCCAGGAATCCGCCGGACCCGGCGAGCATCTCCCGATATCTCGTGAAAGCCTCGAAGACCGCCCGGGGCGCGGCCAGGCCGCGGTCGATCAGCGATCTCACCTTCACGACCAGGCCGGGATCCTCGGCCATCAGCGCCTGGGCCTTGAGTATCTCCGCGGCCTCGCCGCCCGCCTGGTTGCCGCGGGCCTCCAGCTCGCCCGCGACCCGGGTGAGCGCGGCCATCGCGCGCTCCTTCTCCTGTTCCGCCTCACCGGTGTACGTGGCGCCCTCGGGGGGTTCGGGCACAGAGGCGGACATGACGTACGAGGGCCCGTGCCCGATCCCCGGGCTGACCCCCACCCCCCTCAGGTTCATGGCTTACTGGCGATCTCGGCCAGTTCGTCGAGGATCTCCTCCGAGCCCTCGCCGTCCGCGCTGATCACGACGGTCTCGCCCTGACGGACGTCGAGTGCCATGATCGCGAGAATGCTCTTGCCGTTGACCGGGCCCTCACCGTGGGACTTCGCCACCGTGATGTCCATCGGGGCCTGCTTGGCCCGCTGAACGAACGTCGCCGCGGGCCGGGCGTGCAGCCCTACCGCCGCGGCCACGGTGACCTTGCGCTCACCCATCTTGCTGCTCCTCCTCATGTGCCGGTCCAGACCAGCCGGACCCTCGTACAGTGGCGCCCGCCCATAACGGGCATATCCGGGCGGCTTGCCTATTCTGACGGCTCATTCGCGCGCTCAAGCCCGCCGGGGCCGGCCGCTATTCCCATCGGAAGAGCGCGTCCCCCACGTGCACCGCCCCCTCCGCGACCGCCGTGACGGACTCGGCGAGGGCGTCGAGCGCGACGACCGGGCAGACCGGCGAACGGCCGCCCGCCTCGATGGCCGCCGGGTCCCAGGCCACCACCGGCTGGCCGGCGCTCACCCTGTCGCCCTCCGCCGCCAGTAGCCGGAATCCCCTCCCCTTGAGCTGGACCGTGTCGATGCCCAGGTGCACCAGTACGCCCTTGCCGTCGTCCCCCACGATGACGTACGCATGCGGGTGCAGTTTCATTATTTTTCCTGCGATGGGGGCCACGGCCTTGCCAGGCCCCCTCAGCGGATCGATCGCCGTCCCCGGCCCGACCATGCCCGCGGAGAACACCGGATCGGGCACGGCCGCCAGCCCCACAGCCGCCCCCTCTACCGGGGCGAGAACAGTCGTCATGGTCTCGCCCTTTAGCCGATGATGTCCTCGATGTCGCTGGCGATCGTGTCCGCCTCCGGCCCGACGACGACCTGGACGACGTTGCCCGCCGCCATCACGCCGTGCGCGCCGGCCGCCTTCAGTGCGGCCTGATCGACCTTGGACGCGTCGTGCACCTCCGTGCGCAGCCGGGTGATGCAGGGCTCGATCTCGATGATGTTGTCGGCGCCGCCCAGCCCGGCGATGATCGCGTTGACATCCGCCGCCATCAGGTCCTCCCTAGGACTAGCACTTCGACCAGGCTAGATCAGTCGGTCTGGGTGACCTTGTTCAAGCCACGCGGCGCGTCGGGGTCGATTCCGAGCCGGCGGGCCAGCGCCTCGGTGAGCAGTTGGCCGGGCACGATCAGCCCCATCGGAGCCACCCATTCGGGCAGGTCGGGCCCGTTCAGCGCGGCCGTGCCCGCCTGCGCGAGCGCGGTGCCCCCGCCGATCGTGTACGCCGCCGCGCCCGCCGCCACCACCCGCTCGGCCAGCGCGACCGTCCCCTGGAGGGTGGGGCTGTTCTCGGCGGCCACCAGCAGGGCCGGGGTGTCGGCGTCGACCACGGCGATCGGGCCGTGCAGCAGGTCGGCGTACGACAGGCCCATGGCGTGCAGGTAGCAGGCCTCCTTGAGCTTCAGCGCCGTCTCCAGCGCGGTCGAGAACGCCAGCCCGCGCCCGGACACGACCACGCCGGGCTTGTCCAGCAGGCCCTCGACGACGGCCTCCAGGTCGCCGGGCTCCGCGATGAGCTTCTCCACCGCGTCGGGCACCCGCCGCAGGTCGTCCGCGTCCACGTCCGCGCCGAGCCCCAGCGCCAGCACCGCCAGCGCCGCGAGCTGCGTCGTGTACGTCTTCGTCGCCGGGACGGCCTTCTCCTCCCCGGCCACCGTGCACAGGGCCACGTCGGCGGCCTGGGCCAGCGGGCTGTCCTCGCCCCCGTTGGTGATCCCGACCGTGCTGGCCCCGCAGTCCTTCGCCCAGGCCAGGGTCTCGACGATCTCCTCGGTCCGCCCCGACTGGGAGATGGCGACCGCCAGCACCCCGTCCAGGTCGAGCCTGCGCTTGTACGTCGTCGCGATCGAGGGCGCCGCCAGCGCCGACAGGCGGCCTGCGTGCGATTCGACCAGGTAACGCCCGTACACTGCTGCGTTGTCGGAGGTGCCACGCGCGATGAACAGGAGTTGGCGAGCCCGCTCGCCCATGGCTTCTATCTCACTGACTTTGGGCAGCAGGGCGTCCAGCGTGGCCCGCAGCGCGACCGGCTGCTCGGCGATCTCGCTGCGCATCTTCGTGGTCATCTCGGGTTACTACCTCAGGCTTCTCGGGGAGCGGACTTGACCGTCTTTCGCGTCATGTGGTCTAGTCCGGACTAGACCAGTACGAACCATAGCTCATTGCCCAGGTCACGATCGAGGGGAGGATCCGTGGCGCACATCGATCCGGACAGCCCGGTGCCCAAGTACTTCCAGCTTCGCGAGATCCTGCTGGACCTCATCGACAGCGACGAGCTGAGCATCGGGGCCGCGATCCCGTCCGAGCGTGAGCTCTGCCAGCGCTTCGGGCTGTCCAGGATGACCGTGCGGCAGGCCGTGGACCACCTGGTGTCCGAGGGCCGGCTGCACCGCGTACCGGGCAAGGGGACGTTCGTCGCCCGGCCCAAGATCGAGCTGGCCCTGCAGCTCACGTCGTTCACCGACGACATGCGGGCGCGCGGCCTGATCCCCGGCTCGCGCGACCTCGACCGCCGGATCGTGCGCGCCAGCGCCCACCTGGCCAAGGAGCTGGGGATCCAGCCGGGTGAGGAAGTGCACTTCATCGAGCGCCTGCGGACGGCCGACGGGGAGCCGCTGTCCATCGAACGGGCGCACATCCCGGTCAAGCTCGCCCCCGGCCTGGCCGACCACGACTTGTCCGACAGATCGCTGTACGAGCTGCTGGAGAGCCGCTACGGCCTCGTCATGGACGCCGGCGAGCTCACCATCGACGGCGGCATCGCCGACCCGAGCGACGCCGACCTGCTGAAGCTGCCGCGCGGCGGCGCGGTGCTGCTGCTGCAGCGCCGCTCGTTCTCCGGCGGCGTCTGCGCGGAGCTGGGCGTGTCCACCTACCGCGCCGATCGCTACCAGCTCCGTACGATGCTCGAAATGCCCCTCAGGCGGGGCTGAGGGCTCACCCGGCCCCGGCTCCCCCGTTTTCACCCTGAAGAGGCCCGGCTCCCACACGCCTCGGAGGAACGTCCGGTGAACGAGACCACCGCCGCGGCCCGGCCTTCGCCGTTCGCCCGCGTGATGACCGTGCTCCAGCGGCTGGGCCGCTCCCTCATGCTGCCCATCGCCGCCCTGCCCGCCTCCGCCCTGCTGCAGCGCTTCGGCCAGCCCGACATGCTCGGCTCCAACGGCGCGGAGCCGGGCGGGCTGGCCGACGTGGCGGGGTTCGCCTGGATGAACCAGGTGGCCGAGGTGCTGGAGGCCGCCGGGGCGGCGCTGTTCGAGAACCTGCCGCTGCTGTTCGCGGTGGGCGTGGCCATCGGCTTCGCCCGCAAGTCCGACGGCAGCACCGCGCTGGCCGCCGTGGTCGGCTACCTCGTCTTCGACCGGGTGACGAAGGTGATGTTCTTCGGCTCGGACATCAGGGACCTGGTCCTCATCAAGGAGGTCCAGGAGCAGGGCGTCAAGGAGAGCATCAACTACGGCCTCCAGAACCCCACCAAGGTCCTCGGCGGCATCGTCATCGGCCTGGTCGCGGCGATGCTGTGGCAGCGGTTCCACCGCATCAAGCTGCCGTCGTGGCTGGCGTTCTTCGGCGGGCGCCGGTTCGTGCCGATCATCACCTCGATCGTGGCGCTGCTCATCGGCGTGGTCTTCGGCTGGCTCTGGCCGGTGATCGGCGAGTGGATCCGCCACGCCGGCGAGGCCCTGGCCGCCATCGGCCCGATCGGCACCGGCATCTACGGCCTGATCAACCGCCTGCTCATCCCCCTCGGCCTGCACCACTTCGTCAACTCGGTGGTCTGGTACGTCGTCCCGCAGTGCGACGTCGGCGGCCGGGTGCTCGGCGGCGACTGGAACTGCTACTTCGGCGGCGCCCCGCACGCGGGCCAGTTCATGGCCGGCTTCTTCCCCATCATGATGTTCGCCCTGCCGGCCGCCGCCCTGGCCATGTGGCGCGCGGCCCCCGTACACCGGCGGGCCACGGTGGGCGGCATCATGCTGTCGGCGGCGCTGGCGTCGTTCGTCACGGGGATCACGGAGCCGATCGAGTTCGCCTTCATCTTCGTGGCGCCCCTGCTGCTGGTGGTCCACGCGATCCTGACGGGCCTGGCGATGGCGCTGACCATGCTGATCGGCGGCCAGCTCGGCTTCGGCTTCTCGGCCGGCCTGCTCGACATGCTCCTGAACGCCAGCAAGTCGAACACCGAGAACTTACCCGGGATCCTCATCCTGGGCGTGATCTACGGCGTGGTCTACTACGCCGTCTTCACGTTCCTGATCCGCAGGCTCAACATCCTCACCCCCGGCCGCGAACCCGAACCGGACGTCGACTCGGGCGAATCCGCCCCGCCCCCGGGCGGCGTTTCCTCGACGACCCCCAAGGGGAAGTAACCCACCATTCCCCCGCGACGCGAACGGACGCTCGTGCGGGGAGGGGTGACCGGCAGGCCATGCTCCCGACCTGGTCGTCCGTCTTCGCCGTCCTGCAGCGCATCGGCCGCTCACTCATGCTGCCCATCGCCGTCCTCCCGGCCGCCGGCCTGCTGTTCCGCTTCGGCCAGGACGACCTGCTCGGCCAGGACGGACTGGGCGGCACCCTGCCCTGGCTCCTGCCGGTGGCCAAGGTGATGGCGGCGGCGGGCGGCGCCCTCTTCGACAACCTGCCACTCCTGTTCGCCGTCGGCGTGGCCATCGGCTTCGCCCGCAAGTCCGACGGCAGCACCGCCCTGGCCGCCCTGGTCGGCTACCTGGTCTTCGACCTGGTCACCAAGACCCTGTTCTTCGCGGCCGGCGAGGGCGCGGTCTACGCCAAGGTGGCCCTGACCCTGGAGAACGGCACCCCGGCCCTGAACACCGGCGCCCAGAACCCCACGGGCGTGCTCGGGGGCATCCTCGTCGGCATCACGGCGGCCCTGCTCTGGCAGCGTTTCCACCGTCTCAAGCCCCCCGCCTGGCTGGCCTTCTTCGGCGGTCGCCGCTCGGTCCCCATCCTCACCGCCGTCGCCGCCCTCGCCCTGGGCGTCGTCTTCGGCCTGGTGTGGCACCCGATCGCCGACTGGCTGGTGGAGGTGGGCGACTGGCTCTCGGCCCATGGCACGCTGGGCACGGGCATCTACGGCGTCGCCAACCGCCTGCTCATCCCCGTCGGCCTGCACCACTTCCTCAACACCATCGTCTGGTTCACCCTCCCGGAGTGCCGGGCTGGCGTGCACGGCGCGACCAGGGACGCCTCCGGCGACCTGAACTGCTATTTCGCCGGCGAGCAGGGCGCGGGCATCTTCATGACCGGCTTCTTCCCCGTCATGATGTTCGGCCTCCTGGGCGCCGCCATCGCGATGTGGCGAGCCGCCCCGCCCTCCCGCCGCCGTCCGGTGGGCGGCATCCTCCTGTCGGCCGGCCTGACCTCCTTCATCACCGGCATCACGGAGCCCCTGGAGTTCGCCTTCATCTTCGTGGCGCCCGCCCTCTTCGCCGTCCACGCCCTCCTGACGGGCCTGTCGATGGCCCTCATGGCCGAGTTGGGCGCGCGTCTCGGCTTCACCTTCTCCGGCGGCGCCATCGACCTGCTCCTGAACGCCGGCAAGTCCAACACCCACGGCCTCGGCCTCATCCTCGCCTTCGGCCTGGCCTACCTGCTGCTCTACTACGCCGTCTTCACCCTCCTGATCCGCGCCCTCGACCTGCCCACCCCCGGCCGCGAACCCCTGGAAAAGGACACGCGCCAAAACCAGCAACCGCCTGACCAGAACACTTTGGGGTAGCCCACCGGCCTGCGCCTGGCGCCCGAAACCCGCCGGCGCCCACCGCCGAGGGGATCCAGCTTCCGCCATTCTCGCGCCGCAAAAGCCGACATACCCGGGCGGCGATCATGGAAGTTGGTGACTTTCGTATTCCTGAGCCGAACCGAAAACTCCTTATATCGATTCTTTCTCCCGCTCAGGAATTGGAGGACCGGCATGTCAGCAGCCCCCCGCATCAGCATCACCCCCACCCCCGAGCCGTCCTACGATGACGACCGGCCTCCACCCCGAACCCCGCGGACCGACGGCGCCCTCGCGCTCAACCCCATGGTCTGGGGCCCGCCCGGCGCCACACCCGACGAGCGCCGGCTCCGCCACCTGGGGCAGGCTCTGGCCGAGGTGCTCACCGGCCGCCGCCCGCCGGAGACCGTCGCCGACAGGCTCACCGACCGCGCCTACCGGGACCTGGTGCGAGCGGGCCGGATGATCAAGGCCGACCGACCGCCGTTCGCCGGAGCGGTCCACATGAAAGAGCCCAGGGACGGCGCCATCGAAATGTGCGTCCTCGTCCACTGCGGCGACCGCAATCACGTCCTGGCCGTACGCCTGGAACGGCGCGGCGTCCAATGGTTGTGCACCGACTTTGAGACCGCATGACGAACGGGTAAGGAAAAGCCCCCACTCTCCCGCGATTCAGCGGGAAAGTGGGGGCCGGGAAAAACCAGGTCAGACCGCGTGCTTCGGGTCGCCGTGGCAGCGCTTGTACTTCTTGCCCGACCCACAGGGGCAAGGCGCGTTGCGCTCCACGTTCCCGTACGCCGCCCGCTCGGCCTGCGTCGTGCGGACCTTGGTGTGCTCGACCTCGCCCTGCTCACCGGGCGCGGTGTACTCCAGCTCCGCCGGCCGCTGAGGCCCGCGCAGCCCGCGCGCGATGATCGAGCGGGTCTCCGCGATGACCGCGTCCTCCTCCTCGACGATGGGGTTCTCCTGAACCTCCACCTCGAGGTTGAACAGGAAGCCGACCGAGTCCTCCTTGATGCCCTCGAGCATCGCGGCGAACATCTCGAAGCCCTCGCGGGCGTATTCGATCTTCGGGTCCTTCTGCGCGTAGGCCCGCATGCCGATGCCCTCGCGCAGGTAGTCCATCTCGTAGAGGTGCTCACGCCACTTGCGGTCGAGCACGGACAGGATCACCCGGCGCTCCAGGTCGCGCATGGCCTCGGGGCCGAACTCCTCCTCGCGCCTGTCGTAGGCGGCCAGAGCGTCGGCCTTGACCTTCTCGCTGATGAGCTCGGCGGACAGCTCCTCGCGGCCGCCGGCCTCCTCGGCGAGGTCCTCGATGCGGACCGAGGTCGGGTAGAGCTCCGCGAACGCCTTCCACAGCTTGTCGAGGTCCCACTCCTCGGCGAAGCCCTCGGAGGTGGCGCCCTGGACATAGCCCTCGATCACCTCGCCGACGAAGCCGCGCACCTGCTCGTGCAGGTCGGCGCCCTCCAGCACGCGGTGGCGCTCGGCGTAGATGACCTTGCGCTGGCGGTCCATGACCTCGTCGTACTTCAGAACGTCCTTGCGGATCTCGAAGTTCTGCTGCTCGACCTGGTGCTGGGCGGAGGCGATGGCCTTGGAGACGATGCCGGACTCGATCGGCTGGTCGTCGGGGATGTTGAGCCTCGTCATGATCATCTCGACCCTGGCCGAGTTGAACAGGCGCATGAGGTCGTCGCCGAGCGACAGGTAGAACCGCGACTCGCCGGGGTCGCCCTGACGGCCGGAACGACCGCGGAGCTGGTTGTCGATGCGGCGCGACTCGTGCCGCTCGGTGCCCAGGACGTAGAGGCCGCCGAGCGAGGTGACCTCGTCGTGCTCGGCCTGGACCGCCGCCCTGGCCTTCTCCAACGCCTCGGGGTAGGCCTTCTCGTATTCCTCGGGCGTCTCGACCGGGTCGAGCCCGCGCTGGCGCAGCTCGAGGTCGGCGCGGAACTCGGAGTTGCCGCCGAGCATGATGTCGGTGCCTCGACCGGCCATGTTGGTGGCGACGGTGACGGCGCCCTTGCGGCCGGCCTCGGCGATGATCGACGCCTCACGCGCGTGGTTCTTCGCGTTGAGCACCTCGTGCTGTACGCCGCGCCGCTTGAGCGCCTTGGACAACCGCTCCGACTTCGCCACCGAGGTGGTGCCGACGAGCACCGGCTGGCCGGCCTCGTAGCGCTCCTTGATGTCCTCGACCACCGCGTTGAACTTGGCGTCCTCGGTCTTGTAGACCACGTCGGCCTGGTCCTTGCGGATCATGGGCCGGTTGGTCGGGATCGGGACGACGCCCAGCTTGTAGGTCTGGTGGAACTCGTTGGCCTCGGTGGCGGCCGTGCCGGTCATGCCGGCGAGCTTGCCGTAGAGGCGGAAGTAGTTCTGCAGGGTGACCGTGGCGAGAGTCTGGTTCTCGTCCTTGATCTTCACGCTCTCCTTGGCCTCGATGGCCTGGTGCATGCCCTCGTTGTAGCGCCGGCCGTGCAGGATGCGGCCGGTGAACTCGTCGACGATCAGGACCTCGCCGTCGGCGACGATGTAGTCCTTGTCCTTCTTGAACAGCTCTTTGGCCTTGAGCGCGTTGTTCAGGAAGCCGACGAGGTGGGTGTGCTCCGGCTTGTAGAGGTTGTCGATGCCGAGCCAGTCTTCGACCTTCTCGACGCCGGCCTCCAGGATGCCGACCGTGCGCTTCTTCTCGTCGACGATGTAGTCGCCGGTGCTCTCCTCGCCCGGGTTCTTCGCCTCGACGCCCCTGCGCAGGCGGGGCACGATCTTGGCGAACTCGGTGTACCACTTGCCCGACTGCTCGCCGGGGCCGGAGATGATCAGCGGCGTGCGGGCCTCGTCGATCAGGATCGAGTCGACCTCGTCGACGATGGCGTAGTTGTGTCCCCGCTGCACGCACTCCTCGAGCGACCAGGCCATGTTGTCGCGCAGGTAGTCGAAGCCGAACTCGTTGTTCGTGCCGTACGTGATGTCGGCTTCGTACTGCTTTCGGCGCTCGTCGGGCTGCTGGCCGGAGATGATGCAGCCGACCTCGAGGCCGAGGAAGCGGTGGATGCGACCCATGGTCTCGGCGTCACGCTTGGCCAGATAGTCGTTGACCGTGATGACGTGCACGCCCTTGCCGGAGATGGCGTTGAGGTACGCCGGCAGCGTACAGGTCAGCGTCTTGCCCTCACCGGTGCGCATCTCCGAGATGTTGCCCATGTGGAGGTTCGCGCCGCCCATGATCTGCACGTCATAGGGACGCTGGCCGAGCACGCGGCGTGACGCCTCGCGCACGGTGGCGAAAGCTTCGGGAAGCAGATCATCGAGGCTTTCGCCGTCGCTATAGCGCTGCCTGAATTCGTCCGTCAGCGCTCGCAACTCCGCGTCGGACAGGCTCTTGAAGTCGTCCTCAATGGAGTTGACCTGGTCTGCGATCCGCTTGAGCTTGCGCAGAATCTTGCCTTCGCCGGCACGTAGGATCTTGTCGAGAATGGCTGCCACTTTATGTAAAGCTCCTCGCAGGTCTACCCCGGCGGCGCCGCCAGGTGGAGAGGCCGAGACAAACTTCCCCGTTGCCATCGTAGGCGGTTCCGCAACCAGACACAGCCACCGTGACGACGAGGGCGCGGGACTTGTCTGGGAGAATGGGGGCAAGGCAGAGGGTATGCCGGTCAGGAGCCGGTCGCGCCAATATGCGGATATCCGGCAAAGGAAGGATTAACCATGGTTGAGGGGAAGAAGTCGGAGCAGACGGAGAATCTCGGCAGCCACGGCGGACGCGCGTCTTCGTGGCTCGCGGTGACGGTGATGCTGGTGGGAACCATCGTCGCCGGCTTCGGGCTCACGGCGGCCAACTGGACGCTGGTCTGGATCGGCGCCGGGGTGTTCGTCGTCGGCGGCGTCCTCGCCCTCGTCTTCGACATCTTCACCGATGTCGTGATCGACGCGCCCCGGGTGGGCATGCACGCCGAAGATCACCGCTGAGGCAGGCTTCGCCGGCGGGCGCCCGACCAACCCGGGCCGCCCGCCGTTTCACGAACCCCCATACTCTGCGCAGCCTCCCAGACACTCCCAGTTCAAACCATATGTACGTTTAACCCCACCCACCAAGCCCCCCATCACCATCCCCTTTCGGCGAGTCCCCCCGCGTCGACCCATGTCGCTGAACACCTCGACTCCCCTTTCCCGTGAGTCCAGCCACACCGGCTCATGATCAGCGACCACCCTTTCCGTGCACCCAGCCAGACCGGCTCCACGAGCGCTCCGGCCCCCGAATTCGCCCACACCGGCGTGTGGACGCTCCAGCCTCTCCACCCCAATGAGCCCGACCAGCCCAACCCAGGTGAGTCCGACCCGGCCAACCCAGGTGAGCCCAACCCGCCGAGCCCGCCCAGCCCGACCCACATGAGCCCGACCCGCATGAGCCGAAGGTGTGAGCCCGGCCAGGCCAGCCCGGTGAGCGCTCCGGCTTCTCCCTTTCCGTGGTTCGCCCGCATCGGTCCCGATCGTTCCGGTTCCTCCGATCCCGTGGGCCCGCCCCTGCCGGTTCGTGAGCCCCTCGGCCTCATCACCGCCGGGAAGCGTGCCCGCCCTGGGCCGTTGAGCGGGCCCGGTCCTTCCCATCGCCAGCAGGGCCCCGGCTCCATGGGGAGGTGGTCCGTGAACGGGCTTGTCGGTTTTGTCGGTGGCCGCCGCTAGATTGCTCGCATGCATCGCCATCCCGGATCGCAGACATGACCGTCGCGACCGACCTGACCGCCGACGAGGCACGCCGGATCATCCTGCGCTCGCAGGGCTTCATCGGCGCCGACGCGCGCAAGGGCGGGGTGCACGCCATGTTGCGCAGGCTCGGCGCCGTGCAACTCGACACCATCTCGGTCCTGGCCCGCTCCCACGAACTGGTCGCCTACGCCCGCCTGGGCGCGGTCGGCCGGCCCAAGATCGAGCGGGCCTACTGGCACGACCCGGCCCAGAGCTTCGAATACTGGTGTCACGCCGCCTGCATCCTGCCCATCGAGCACTGGCCGCTCTATTCGTTCCGGCGCCGCGCGTTCCGCAACAGGCGCTACCGCTGGCACGAGGTCCCCGACGGTGTGGAGAAGCTGCTCGACCAGGTGCGGGAGTCCGGCCCGCTGACGACCTCCGACGTGGGCGGCGCCAAGAACGGCGGCCCGTGGTGGGACTGGTCCGACTCCAAGATCGGCTTGGAGTGGCTGCTCGACATCGGCGAGCTGGTCTGCAGCCGCCGCGTCGGCTGGCGCCGCGTCTACGACCTGGCCGAGCGGGTGGTGCCCGCCGACCTGCTGGCCGAGGAGCCGTCCGACGAGGAGTGCGTCACCCGCCTGGCCGCCATCGCGGGCCGCTCGCTGGGGATCGCCAACCGGACCGACCTCATCGACTTCCTGCGCCTCAAGGGCCACTACGCGGCGATCCTCGACGAGGTGCTGCTCAGTGGCGCGGCCGGGCTGGTGCCGGTGACCGTCCCCGGCTGGCCGGGCAAGAAGGGCATGGGCAACGCCTGGGCCGACCCCGTGGCCCTCGCCTCGGAGCCGCGCGGGCGGCACCGTACGACGCTGGTGTCGCCGTTCGACTCGCTCATCTGGCATCGGGGCCGCACGGAGCGGGTGTTCGGCTTCGCGTACACGCTGGAGCTCTACGTGCCCAAGCCCAAGCGGGTGCACGGCTACTTCACGATGCCGGTGCTGGCCGGAGGCCGCCTCATCGGCCGCGTCGACCCGGCCCGCGAGGGCCGCACGCTGGTGGCCAGGCAGGTCCATCTGGAGCCCGGCCTGTCGCCCGCCCGATGGGGCGAGTCACTGCGCGAGGCCCTGTGGTCGGCGGCCGAGTGGGTGGGCTGTGACTCCGTACGCGTCGAACGCGCCGACCCCCAGGAGCTCGTCCCCATGCTCAACACGCCGGCACAACATTGAGCGTCCCGCATGGGCCCCCTTCAAGGAACGTGGGCGGCAGCTCGCCGAAGCCGGCCACCACGTCCTGACGGAAGCCCGCGCACACATGGACCTTCCAAGAAGCGGGGGTACGTCACTGACGCCCGCCACCAGGCCCTGACGGAGCAGAAGGGCGACTTGGGAAGCATCCGCCTACCTCAAAGTGCATCGGCTGACCCAACGGCCGTTGGTGTCGACCCGCCCAACGGCCGTTGATGGGCGACTCGGGGCATCCGCCTGTCTCGGCAACCGTTGAAAGGCGCACCGGAGTGCATCGACCCGCCGCAACGGACGCAGAGGCACCTTGCCCGGAGCATGTCGGCGCCCGAAGGGAACGGGCGTGCAGCGTGGAAGGCTGACGAATCGGCACCCGCAAGGGAGCGGCGAAGCATCGGCACGGGCCGCACCGCGGCGGCACCTGCGAGGGAGCAGGAGATGGGGTCGGCACGAGCAACGGGGCAACGGTCCGCAGTGACGGGGCAGAGGGCCGATCCAGGTCCTGGATCGGCCGCACTCGTGCGCCCGTCCACTCACTCAGGTGATCTCGAGCATGCGCTCCCGCACCGCGTAGACCACGGCCTCCATCCTCGAATGCAACTGCAGTTTGTCGAGGATGTTGCGTACGTGGTTCTTCACGGTGTTCTCGGAGATGAACAACTGCTTGGCGATCTCGCGGTTGTTCATGCCCTTGGCCACCAGCCTCAGCACCTCCATCTCCCGCTCGGTCAGCCGGGGGACGGGGAGTTGGGGCGGCCGCTCGGACTCCTTGCGGCTCATGTTCTGGAACTCGCTGATGAGCTTGGCCGCCATCGCCGGGTTGATTAACGACTGGCCTTCGTGCACGCCCCGCACCGCGGCGGGAACGTCGTTGATCTGGACATCCTTCAGCAGGTAGCCGGTGGCTCCGGCCTTGATGGCCTCGAAGAGATCCTCTTCCTCGTCGCTCACCGTCAGCATGATGATGCGGGTGCTCGGGACGGAGGCCTTGATACCCTTCGCCGCCTCGATCCCGTCCTGCCGCGGCATGCGGACGTCCATGAGGGCGACGTCAGGCATGAGGCGATCGGCCATTTCGACCGCCTCTTGCCCGTCGCTCGCCTCACCGACCACCTCGATGTCGGGCTCAGCTGCCAGCGCCAACGCCAGGCTCCGCCTGATCAGCTCATGATCGTCCACGATCATGACGCGGATCGGCTCGCTCACCGGCGCACGGGTCTCGCCAGACTCGGTCACGAGGCCTCCCTGATCCGCCTCGCGACAGTCTTACCCTCACAGCGCTCGCTCAACTGAACCTGACTGAGCTCGCTCACGTCTCCTCCTCGTCGGGGGGCCAGAGCCGTTGAACCGCCATGATGGCACGTGAACCGCGGTTCCGGGTGGTCGAGAAGATCTTTTAGCGCGCGATCAGGGCTCTACGAGCCGCAATACGCCATAGTTATAACCGCGTCTGTTGTAGACGACACACGGCTGGCCGCTCTCCTTGTCACGGAACAGGTAGAAGTCGTGTCCGACCAGCTCCATCTCGAGCAGGGCCTGGTCGATGGTCATGGGTTCCGCTCGATGGAACTTCTCCCGGACGACGAGTGGCCCGTCGCCGTCCATCTCGATCGGCACGATGTCGTCGTAGAGCTGGTCGCTCTTCTGCCGCATTTCGTCCTCGTCGGGCTCGGCCTGTTCGGGGACGGCCGGCGCGGACCGCGGGGCCAGGTCTGCGACATCGGGAACAGTGGCGGTGAGCTCCGCCACCGAGGGTGGGCAGTGGTTGCCGTGGTGAACCTTGCGCCGGTCGGACAGCCTTCTGAGGCGTCCTTCCAGCTTGTCGAGGGCTACGTCGAAGGCTGCGAATCGGTCGTCGGCCGAGGCTTCGGCGCGGATGGCCGGTCCTCGCGAGTGAATGGTGAGTTCGACGCGCTCTCGCTGATCGGCGAGGCGCGGATTACGTTCCTTCGACACCTCCACATCGACTCGGATGAGTTTGTTGTCCAGACGTTCGATCCTGGCCAGCTTGGTCGTCACGTGGTCTCGGAACCGTTCACTCACTCCTGTGTGCCGGCCCTTGACGATGATGTCCATGCAACAGCCCCCCTTCGTCTAACGACTGAGCAAGAGCGCCCGACGACGTGCATGCCGGGCGGGGTCTTCTGTCTGCCTTTCTGTCACCGTTACCCTCTTCCGACTCGAGATCACCGGGAACTCGGGCGGCACCCGCCCGGCCGACCTGGTCTTCGACCCCACATTCGCCTGCTGAGGGTCTCGCAGCACTGTTGCCACTACTGCCCTTCTCCTCGGACGGGGGACATCTGGACCCCCGGGAAGGCAGGACTTACCCCTAAGCCGCACCGTGATCGGTCGACAAAGAGTCGCCTTACGTGGACCGTTTTGCCTGCGGCTGGCATCGGCTAGCAGAGCCGGGAACCCCGACCCTGCGCAACCACGGACCCGAACGGGTGCCATGTCAGAACGCTATCCGCATCCAGCACGAATGTCAGCCGGAGCCTCGGCCATTGGATCACTATCAGTGATTTTGTCCCGCTCGGAAAGCGCATTCCGGTGCCCCTTTTAACCGGTCGGCAGCCCTTATGAGTACGGGCCTCCCGTCCGCTGAGCTGCCACACCGCCCACCCAGGGCTACTGAGATGTGACGCCCCGGCCAGGTTGACTATTTGGATCTTTCTTTACTCAACGTCACCGGACCATTTTCAAGATCTTCGGCGTGTCGCGCCCACGGTCACCGCCAGCGGCACCCTCAGCCCTGCCGAACGCACCGCTCTGGCGGCCTCCGCGAGGGTGGCGCCGGTCGTCAGAATGTCGTCCAGGAGCAGCGCAAAGGCCGCTGGAGGCCCGTTGGCGGCTGTTGTGACCTGGAGTGACCCCACCAGGTTGGAGCTCCTCTCAGCGCAGCTCAGGCCCGCCTGGTCGGCCACTCGCCGAATCTGCCCCAGCGCCGGCCACGCCTCGGCCCGCCACCCGGACTCCCGCAGCCGCCGGGCCGTCAGCACCGCCAACCGCCCCACCGGATCGTGGCCCCGGTCGCGCACACTCCTGCGGGCGCTCGGCACCGGCACCACCGCGAACCCCTCCGCCGCCCACCCGCCCGCACGCCCGAGGGCCGCCGCCGCGGCGCGCGCCACCGCCTCCGCCAGCACCCCCGCGAGAGCCACGGCGCCCCGTTCCTTGTACGCCACGATCATCCTGCGCACGACGCCTTCGTAAAGCGCCGCCGACCAGCAATCGGGCAGGCCGGAAGGCGCGGGCGCGGGCAGGCGTCTGGCCGGTGGGCCCAGCAGCGCGGCCCGGCACCCCGGACAGCACATCGCCCCCTTGGCGCCACAGCCCGCGCACGAGGGCGGAAGAACGAGATCCAGTACGGCGCTCAGCACGCGCCCAACGATGCCCGCCGCCACCGACAATTCCAGCGACCACCAAGCCCACCGGACCATCCGCCCCACCAAGCCCCGCGACCCAAACCCCACAACCGACCCCGGACCGGCCGATCACCCACACCCGATCGTCCATCTCAAGACCGCCGACCACCTCTGGCGGCCCACCGCTCCAGGCGCGAACCATCTCGTGGAGACCACCACTCCAGACACGAGCCATCTCCCAGAGACCCGACTGCCCAAGGCGCCGACCACTCCCGGAAGCCCACCACCCAAGGCCCCCCGGAAACCGGTCAGCCCAAGAAGCGCGAGCCACCTCCCGGGAGGCCCACCCTGCACGGCACGGGCCGTCCCAGGAGACCAATCAGCCCAGAACGCCGGTCAGCCCAGGGGGAACAGTGGGGTGCCCCCGTTGGTCTCCACCTTGGGGGTCCAGGTCTGGCGGTCCGGGCTGAGCTCAAGGATCTTGGTGCCCTTGTCGGTCGTCGCCTCCACCAGGACCCGGTCCTCCAGCGCCGCCACCGACTTCAGCCGGTCCTTCAGCGGCACCCCGACCGTCTCGCCGTCCGCCACGTTGATCTCGTTGAGTATGGGCCCCGCCTTGCTCTTGACGAGCACGAGCAGGTGCTCGTCGCCCTCCCAGGCGATGTCGATGATCTCGTCGCTCTGCTCGGTGGTGGTCAGCAGCCGCAGGTTCCCCAGCATCATGCCCGCCCCCTCACCGGTGAGCGCGCCGATCTGCACGGTGTTCTTGCCGGTGGTCACCACCACCCGCACCCCGTCCCGGGCGATCCGCAGCTTCGTGACGTCCAGCCCGACCAGCTTCGGTGCCGCGACGCGTTCGGCCCCCCGCCCGCTGGTGGGGTCGTACCGCAGCAGGACCGCGTTCTTGCGGTCGTAGGTCCACAGGGATCCGTCGCGGTGCCACGTGGGCGGCGTCAGGTCCGTGCCCTGGATGACCTCCTGCCAGCGCCCCTGCGCGGTGAGCCCGGCCACCCAGACGCCGCTGTCCGCCCTGGCCGCGATGAGGGCGGTGCTCTCGTTGGACAGCGCGAAGTCCCTGAACTCCTCGTGCTGCTCCCCCGCCGCGCCGGGCACGGGGCCCGCCGGGCCGTCCTTGCCCAGGGAGTGGAGCGCGCCCCGGTTGATGTAGAAAGGGCGCTCGGCGTCGTTGGCCAGCCAGTTCAGCTCGGAGTTGGGCCGGTCGACGGCGTACGGCTCGCCGTCCACCTGGATCTCGATCGTGCGCCCCTTGGCGACGTCGTTCCGGTTGAGGCTGGTCCTGATCTGGGCCGTGAGGGCCTGCTCGACGCCCAGGTCGAGGGTGTCGAGGGGGCCGGAGAGGTTGATCACCACGCGCTCCTCGCCCGAGGTGACCGACTCGATCTTGGTGCCGGGCGGGAAGCTGGACAGCACGGCGCCCTGCAGGGCCTCGCTCGGCGGCTGGATCAGGCGCTCGAGGATGGTCTGCGCGTAGCGCTGGGTGGGCTTCAGCCGCAGGCGTACGCGGTCGACGACGAGCCTGTCCTGGCTGTTGCGGCTGGGGTAGTAGAGGTTCGTCGCCCGGTACGCCCGCGCCACGTCGGCGGCGGTGAGCAGCAGCCCGGGCGGCAGGGAGTTGACCCGGTAGCCGCCCCTCGGATCCTTGAGCAGCTCGTACGACTTGTCCCACGGCCCGCCGGTGGGCAGGTACGAGCCGTCCTCGTGGATGCCCGCCACCCAGCGCCCTCTGACCATGACCTTGGTCACCGTCTCCAGGCCGTCGCGCGGCGGAACCTGCACCACGTCGTACAGGTCCTCGATCACCGTCACCGGGCCCGAGGCGTTCCACTTGGACTGCGCTTCGGGGGTCAGGTATTTCGGCAGCGTGGACGGGTCGTCGGGGTAGGCGGCCATGGCGGCCTGCAGGCCCCTGATCGTCTCCTCGGGGGTCCAGTTCGGCTGGGGCTCGATGGCGATCATGCGCTGGAACGGCTTGCTGAGCGGGTCGCCCGCCCCGGCCTCGTCGACGGTGAACGGGCCGCTCACGGGGATCACGGTGCAGCCGGAGCCGGTCCAGACCACCGCCGCCACGAGCGCCGCCACGGCGGCGAATCGTCTAGTCCTCGTCATGGCCGGCCCCGTCTCCCGACGCGGGCAGCAGCACGGGCGTCATGGACGTACGCCACGTACGGCGCATCTCGATCTCGGGCGGCACGAGCGACAGCGGCGAGCCCTTCAGGCCGATCCCGGCCGTCCTGGGCAGCGTCAGCCTGAACTGCGAGCCCTCGCCCGGCTGCCCCCACGCCTGCAGCCAGCCGCCGTGCAGCACGGCGTCCTCGCGCGAGATGGCCAGCCCGAGCCCCGTCCCGCCGATGGTCCTGGCCCGCGACGGGTCGGCCCGCCAGAACCGGTCGAACACCATCGTGTCCTCCCCGGACCGCAGCCCGATCCCGTGGTCGCGGACGGCCACGGCCACCGCGTCCCTGTCGGCGCCGACGGTGACCACGATGTCCCGGCCCTCGCCGTGCTCGATCGCGTTGAACAGCAGGTTGCGCAGGATCCGCTCGACCCTGCGGTTGTCGATCTCGGCCATGCACGGCTCGTTGGGCAGCCTGAGCTCGAAACGGGTGGCGTGCCGCTCGGCCAGCGCCTCGGAGTCGCCGATCGCCCGCAGCACCACGTCGCGCACGTCCACCGGCTCGAGGTCGAGCGTGGCGGCGCCGGCGTCGTAGCGGCTGATCTCCAGCAGGTCGGCCAGCATCGACTCGAACCGCTCTAGCTGGGCCTGCATGAGCTCGGCCGAGCGGGCGGCCATGGGGTCGAAGTCTTCGCGGGCGTCGTACAGCAGGTCGGCGGCCATGCGCACGGTCGTCAGGGGGGTGCGCAGCTCGTGGGAGACGTCCGAGACGAACTGCCGCTGGACCTGCGAGAGCTCCTCGAGCTGGTGGATCTTCAGCGCCAGGTTGGCGGCCATCTCGTTGAACGAGTTCGCCAGCCTGGCCAGGTCGTCCTCGCCGCGCGCCTTGAGGCGTTCGTCCAGTTTGCCGGCGGCCAGGCGCTCGGCGGCCTGCCGCGCCAGGCGTACGGGGGTGACGACCTGGCGGGTGACCAGGTACGCGATGGCGGCCAGCAGCAGCACGAGCCCGAGGCCCACCACGACGATGGCGAGCCGGACGTTGACCAGCAGTTCCTCTTCCTCGGTGAACGGGAAGAAGTGGTAGACCTCGTAGTTCTGGCCGTTGACGGGCACGTTGACGATGCCGCCGACCACGTACGTGAGCCGGGGCTGGCTCTCGCCCGCGAACCTGATCTCCTGCGTGAAGCCGATGACCTTGTCGTACTTGTATTCCCTGATGTTGCGCAGCACGCCCAGCCGCAGCCCCATCGGCACGTCGGAGGGCACCACGCTGCCCGATGCCCGCGACTCGCCGGGGGTCGTCAGGTTGAGCACCAGCACGTCGTAACGCTTCTCGGAGCCGCCCTCACCCGAGCCGGTGATGGTGTCCATGACGTCGTCGAGCGGGTTGGCCGAGCCCTTCTTGCCGCTCTCGGTGGCCTTGGCCTCGTCGTCGGCCACGGGAGTCAGCGCGTCGGCGATCTGCAGGCGGTCGGCGAACGCCTCGCTGCTGGAGGAGAGCTGGCTGCTGTCGACGACCGACTTGTTGATCTGGCCGAACAGGAACGTGCCGAGCACCACGACCACGATCACCGAGATCACCAGCGTGCTGGTGACCACCTGGAGCTGGAGCGAGCGCCGCCAGACGCTGCGGGTCCTGCCTGCCGCACGACGCACCCGCCGGCGCACGCCGCCGAGAATCTGGCGGAGCGTCCGTCGGCGGGATCTCTTCTTCGTCGGGGGCATGGCGGGGTGGGGTCAGGATTAGGCGGGGCCGGCTTTGTAGCCCACGCCACGGACCGTCACCACGATCTCGGGGTGCTCGGGGTCCTTCTCGATCTTGGCGCGGAGCCGCTGCACATGGACGTTGACCAGCCGCGTGTCGGCCGCGTGCCGGTAGCCCCACACCTGCTCGAGCAGGACCTCACGGGTGAAGACCTGGCGCGGCTTGCGCGCCAGCGCCACCAGCAGGTCGAACTCCAGCGGAGTGAGGTTGATGGTCTCCTCGCCGCGCTTGACCGAGTGGCCGGCCACGTCGATGGTGATGTCGCCGATCTGCAGGATCTCGGGGGTCGGCTCATCGGTGCGGCGCAGCCGCGCCCGCACCCTGGCGACCAGCTCCTTCGGCTTGAACGGCTTGACGATGTAGTCGTCGGCGCCTGACTCGAGCCCCAGCACGACGTCGATCGTGTCGCTCTTGGCGGTGAGCATGACGATCGGGACCCCCGACTCGGCCCTGATCCTGCGTGCGACGTCGATGCCGTCGGCCCCCGGCAGCATCAGGTCGAGCAGCACCAGATCCGGGCGTGTATCCCGGAACGCGTCGAGGGCCTTGTCGCCGTCGGAGACAAATGAAGGCTCGAAGCCCTCCCCTCGCAACACGATCCCCAGCATCTCGGCGAGAGCGGCGTCGTCGTCGACGACCAGCACGCGACCTTTCATGGCCCCTCATTCGTTCTACGCATTGTGGGACATACCCGCACGATCGCTGAAGGTTACCCTTGGTGGGCCCATGAGTGGGACTCGAGCCCTACAAAAGGCGAATTTTAGGTCCGCCGCGACCGCCAATCTCAGTCTGCGGTAACAGAGCGACTTTCGGCCATCCCCGGACGCGAACCTTGCCCCGATTCGCCCGAGAATACGGGCTAGATGAGGTGGTGAATCCGCTCCGCGACACCAATGCCTCGCCCAGCGTGCCAGGATTGGGATATGTCAGACGGTCACGGTCCCACGCCCGAGACGCCATCAGGCTGGTCGGCCGAACAGCCCCCGCCCTACAGCGCCCCGCCGGCCTCCCCGTGGACCGCGCCTGGCGGGCACGAGCAGGTGCCCACCGGGCAGCCGCCCGGACAGCCGTACGCGCCGCCGCAACAGCAGGCGCCTTACGCACCCGGGCCCCAAACACCTTATCCCGCATATCCGCAACAGCCGCCCGGCTACGGCTTCACGCCGCCCGCGCCGGTGATCAGGCCGGGCATCATCCCGCTGCGCCCGCTCGGGCTCGGCGACATCCTCGACGGCACGATCAAGCTGATCAGGTCCAACCCCAAGGCCGTGCTCGGGCTCTCGGCGGTGGCCGCCCTGCTCGCCGCCGTGCCGCTGGCCGTCGGGCAGGCGTTCGTGCTCAACACCATGGGCGGCGCGCTCTCCGACCCCGACAGCCTCGGCAACGCCGAGGCCGAGCTCACCAGCATCTACGGGGTGGCGGCCCAATACGGCGGCATGCTGCTCTCGTACGCGGTGCAGTTCGTCGTGGTCACGCTGCTGACCGGGGTGATCACCCGCATACTCGGCCGCGCCGTGTTCGGCGGCAACCTCAGCGCGGGCGAGGCCTGGCAACTGGTCAAGGGCCGGATCCCGGCGCTGTTCGGCGTGGTGGGGCTGATGGCCGTCATCATGCTGGTGCCGATGCTCGTCTTCGGGCTGCTCGTGGTGGCCTTCTCCATGAGCGCCTCCTCCTCAGCGGGCGACCTCGGCTGGCTGGCCCTGCTGTTCATCCTGTTCATCGTCTTCTACATCGCCTACGCCCTGTTCTTCCGCACCCGCTTCGCCTTCGCCTCGGCCGCCGTCGTGCTGGAGGGCCGCGGCCCGCTGGACGCCATGCGCCGCTCGTGGCACCTGGTGAGCGGCGACTTCTGGCGGGTGTTCGGCATCCTGCTGCTCACCTCCCTGCTCGTCGGGCTGGTGGCCGGCGTGGTGACGGTGCCGTTCACGCTGGCGGGCACGATGTTCAGCCTGTTCGGCGCGGGCTCGATGGCCACGGCCATCGTCTCGGCCGTGCTGATCGCGATCGGCGCCACGATCGGGGCGATGTTCACCTATCCGTTCGAGGCCGGGGTCGCCGGCCTCCTGTACGCCGACCGCCGCATGCGCAGCGAGGCGTTCGACCTCGTGCTCCAGACGGCGGCCATCGAGCAGCAGCGCCAGGGCTGGGTGCACGCCTCGGCCGACGAGCTCTGGCACCCGTCCAACTCGGCCAGGCCGTGACCCCGATCGACAGGGAGGAGGCCGCGCGCAAGGCCGCGGGCGAGCTCCTCAAGCCGGAATACGCCAAGGAGTCGCTGGTCGACCAGATCTACCGGCGGATCATGCAGTTCCTCGGCGACCTCATCGACGCGGCAACCGGCGGCGGCACGGCCGGCGGGGTGATCGCGTCCGTGGTGATCGTGCTGATCCTGCTCGGGATGATCTCGCTGATCGCCTGGCAGCTCCGCAGGACGGCCCGCAAGAAGGCGCTCGCGGTGGGCGGGCTGTTCGGGGAACGGTCGCGGACCGCCGCCGAGCACCGGCAGGCGGCCGAAGGGCTGGCGGCGCAGGGCCGCTGGACGGAGGCCGTCCAGGAACGGCTCCGGGCCATCGCCCGCGACCTGGAGGAGCGGGCCCTGGTCGACGGCATGCCCGGCCGCACGGCCCACGAGCTGGCGACGGAGGCGGCGGTGTCACTGCCCGCCTTCGCCGAGGAGCTCGCCGCGGCGGCCCGCTCGTTCGACGACGTGACCTACGGTGACGTGCCGGGCACCCGGGATGCCTACGAGACGATGAGCACGCTGGACGACCGCCTCCGCCAGGCCCGCCCGGCCCCGCTCGCCACCCCCGCCCTGGCAGGGCCGCCTCGGGCCGGAGGGGTGGGATGAGCGTCGTCACGCGCCCGGCCGGTCAGGGCGAGTCCTACTCCACCTCCCCCACCGCCCGCTCCGCCTGGCGGTCCAGCCGCGTCATCGTGCTGCTCGGCGCCCTCGTCGTCCTGGCCGGCGTGCTCGGTGTCGTTCTCGGCCCCCAGCCGGGCCCGTCCCGCCCGCTCGACCCCGACGACACCTCTTTCGCGGGCTCCAAGGCGCTGGCCGAGCTGCTGCGCGACCGGGGCGTCACCGTCGACCGGGTCGACTCCGCCGAGGCGGCCGCCGCCAAGTCCGCCGCGGGCGACAGGCTGCTCCTGATCACGGACACCACGTTCATCGACGACATCAGCCTGTCGGAGATCCCCGGCGACCGCCTGATCGTCGGCGACCTGTCCCTGGGCGTCCTGGCGCCGGGCGTGAGCACCGAGCCGGAGCAGGCGCGTCTGCGCTCCCGTGAGCCCGCGTGCCGCCTGCCCGCCGCCGTGGCGGCCGGCAGCGCGTACATGGGGGGCGCCGTCCTGCGCGGCACGGCCGGCTCGACCGGCTGCTATCCGGCCGGCGACGGGCACGCCCTGGTCAGCTACGCCCACTCCGGCGGCGTGACCACGGTGGTCGGCGACGGCGACTTCATGACCAACCGGCGCCTGGCCGAAGACGGCAACGCGGCGCTGGCCCTCAACCTGATCGGCACCGGCAAGGCCGTCACCTGGGTCGTCCGCCCGGAGAACCCGCCCCTCCTGGAGCTGCCCGGCGACGAGGAGCGATCCATGTACGACCTCATGCCCGGCAGCATCCGCTGGGCCCTCTACATGGCGATCATCGCGATCGGGATCACCGCGTTCTGGCGGGGCCGGCGCCTCGGGCCCGTGGTGACGGAGAGGCTGCCCGTCATCGTGCGGGCGGCCGAGACGGTGGAGGGCCGCGGCCGGCTCTACCGGGCCAGACGCGCGAGGGAGCGGGCGGCCGACTCGCTGCGCGCCGGCACGATCGACCGGCTCACGCCCCGGCTGGGGCTCGGCTCGGGCGCCGGGCGGCACGAGATCGTCGCGGCGCTCGCCGCGCGTACGGGGCAGGATCCGCACCAGGTAGGGGCCGCGCTCTACGGGCCGCCGCCGGCCGACGACGCCGGGCTCGTCGGGCTGGCCGGATACTTGGACACCATCGAAAGGCAGGTCAGTGAACTCTGAGGATACTTTCCGCGTGACGGGCTCGGGCGACTCGGCCAGAGAGGCGCTGGGCGCGCTGCGGGCCGAGGTGTCCAAGGCCGTCGTGGGGCAGGACGCGGTGGTGACGGGGCTGGTCATCGCGCTGCTGTGCAGGGGGCACGTGCTGCTGGAGGGTGTGCCGGGCGTGGCCAAGACGCTGATGGTGCGCACGCTGGCGGCCGCGCTGTCCGTCGACTTCAAGCGGGTGCAGTTCACCCCTGACCTGATGCCCGGTGACGTGACAGGGTCGCTGATCTACGACACGAAGACCGCGGAGTTCGAGTTCCGCGAGGGGCCCGTCTTCACGAACCTGCTGCTCGCCGACGAGATCAACCGCACGCCGCCGAAGACGCAGGCGGCGCTGCTGGAGGCGATGGAGGAGCGGCAGGTCAGCGTGGAGGGCTCGGCCCGGCCGCTGCCCGACCCGTTCGTGGTGTGCGCGACACAGAACCCCGTCGAGTACGAGGGCACCTACCAGTTGCCCGAGGCCCAGCTCGACCGGTTCCTGGTCAAGCTGACCGTGCCGCTGCCGCCGCGCGACCAGGAGATCTCGGTGCTGGAGCGGCACGCGCGGGGCTTCGACCCGCGTGACCTGTCGGAGGTCAAGGCCGTCGCCTCGGCCGACGACCTGGCGGCCGGCCGGGCGGCGGTCGCGCTGGTGCACGTCGCGCCCGAGGTGCTCGGCTACATCGTGGACGTGGCCCGCGCCACCCGGAACTCCCCGTCGCTGCAGCTCGGCGTCTCGCCGCGCGGCGCCACGGCGCTGCTGGCCGCCGCGCGGGCGTGGGCGTGGCTGTCCGGGCGCCCCTACGTCACGCCCGACGACGTCAAGGCGCTGGCCAGGCCGGCCCTGCGGCACCGGATCCAGCTCAGGCCCGAGGCCGAGCTGGAGGGGGCGACCGCCGACGGCCTGCTCGACGGCATCCTGGCCTCGGTCCCGGTCCCGCGTTGACGACGGAGACGCGCTCATGGCTCTGACGGGACGCGCCGGGCTCGTCGCGGCGCTCGGGATCGTGGTGGTGCTGTTCGCGCCGCAGCCCGGGCCCGCGCTGGCCGGGGTCTGCCTGCTGCTGGCCGCCGCGATCGTGGTGGACCTGGTGTTCGCCGGCGCCGTACGCCCGCTCAGGTTCCACCGCTCCGGTGACACGCTGATCCGCCTCGGCCAGCGGGCCACGGTCGAGCTGGTGGTCGAGAACCCGGGCGGCAGACGCGTACGCGGCCTGCTGCGGGACGCCTGGCCGCCCTCCGCGGGGGCCGCCCCGCGGGTCGCCGACCTCGACGTGCCCAAGGGCGAGCGCCGCCGGATCGCCGTGACGCTCACCCCGACCAGGCGCGGCGACCGCTCGTCGGTGGCGGTCACGGTGCGCTCGGTCGGCCCGCTCGGCCTGGCCGCCCGCCAGGGCAGCCACCAGGCCCCGTGGACCGTACGCGTGCTGCCGCCGTTCCTGTCGCGCAAGCACCTGCCCTCCAGGCTGGCCAGGCTGCGCGAGCTCGACGGCCGGCATCCGGCGCTCGTGCGCGGTCAGGGCACCGAGTTCGACTCCCTGCGCGAATACGTGGTGGGCGACGACGTGCGCTCCATCGACTGGCGGGCCACGGCGCGCCGCCACGACGTGGTCGTCCGCACGTGGCGCCCTGAGCGCGACCGCCGTGTGCTGATCGTGCTCGACACCGGCCGCACGTCGGCGGGCCGGGTGGGCGACGCGCCGATCCCCATGGCGGGGGCCGCGGCGAACGGCGGCGGCCTGCTCGTACGGCCCGACTCCCGTCCCGCGCCCGGCTGGCCCCGGCTCGACTGGTCGATGGACGCCGCGCTGCTGCTGGCCGCGCTGGCCGCCAAGGCGGGCGACCAGGTGGACTTCCTGGCCTACGACCGGGCCGTGCGCGCCTGGGTGAGCGGGGCGTCGCGGACCGAGCTCCTGTCATCGCTGGTCAACGTGATGGCGCCGATCGAGGCGGAGCTGATCGAGGCCGACTCGCAGGGCATGGTGGCCGCCGTGCTGTCGCGGGCCAAGCGGCGCTGCCTGGTCGTGCTGCTCACCGACCTCAACTCGGCGGCGCTCGACGAGGGGCTCATGCCGGTGCTGCCGCAGCTCTCCGCCCGGCACCTGGTGCTGGTGGCCGGGGTGTCCGATCCGCGCGTGGCCGCCATGGCGGGCCGCCGGGGGTCGGTCGAGGAGGTGTACGACGCGGCGGCGGCCGAACAGGCCCAGCTCGGCCGCAGGCGCATCACGGCCCGGCTGCGCCGGCACGGGGTCGAGGTCGTGGACGCCTCCCCGGAGGACATCGCCCCGGCCCTGGCCGACGCCTACCTGGCCCTGAAGGCCGCCGGCCGCCTCTGAACGAGCCCCTCCGGCCCCACGAGAGCCCGCGGCGGGGGGTCAGGCGGTCGGGGCGACGTCGGGGGCGCGTTCGAGGTCGCCGGTCTCGTTCTGGCGCAGCGCCCGCCGGCCGAAGGCGATCACGTACGCCAGGAAGACCACCTCCGCCAGCACCCCGATCCCCACCCGCGCCCAGGTCGGCAGCCCCGACGGCGTCACGAACGCCTCGATCAGGCCCGACGCGAACAGCACCACGACCAGCCCCAGCGCCACGCTCATCACGGCCCGGCCCTGCTCGGCCAGTGCCTCGACGCGCCGGCGCGGGCCGGGGTCGATGACCGTCCAGCCCAGGCGCATGCCCACGGCCGCCGCCAGGAACACGGCGGTCAGTTCGAGCAGCCCGTGGGGCAGGATCAGGCCGAAGAAGATGTCCAGCTTGTCCCTGGAGGCCATGAGCCCTCCGGAGACGGCGACGTTCTCGGCGTTGGCGTACAGCGCGTACGGGATCGGCAGCCCCAGGAGCACCGAGTAGATGATCATCTGCGCGGCCACCCACGCGTTGTTGATCCACACGCGGCTGGCGAACGAGGCCGCCGGGTTCTCCGAGTAGTAGTCGGCGAAGTCCTCGTTGACGAGCTGCCTGATCTCCTCCGGGCTCGCGATCGACGCCTGGACGTCGGGGTTGGCCGCCACCCACGCGCCCATCACCCACGCGACCACCAGGAACGCCACCGAGCTCGCCAGCCACCACCACCGCGCCCGGTAGGCCACCACGGGGAACGACACCGTGAAGAAGCGCACCAGCTCCCGCCAGGCCGGCGTGTGCGCGCCGGTCACCGCGGACCTGGCCCTGGCCACCAGCGCCGACAGCCGCCCGACCAGCATCGGGTCCTTGGAGGACGAGCGGACCATGGACAGATGCGTGGCCACCCGCTGGTACAGCTCGACCAGCTCGTCCACCTCGTTGCCCGTCAGCGACGAGCGGTTCTTGACGAGATGATCAAGCCGGTCCCACACGGGGCGGTGTGCCGTGACGAACGCATCAATGTCCACCCGAACATTCTGGCCGCTCAATCACTGGGACATAGCCGTTAGGCTCCACATATGTCAGAGGTTGTGACCGGCGACGCCGTCGTCGTCGAGGTGCGGGTGGCCCAGATGCCTTCCCGCGCGCTGGCGATCATCATCGACATGGCCCTGCAGTTGACGGCGCTGATCGCCGCGTACGCGATCTTAGGGGCGTTCGCGTGGGTCACGGACCCCGCCATGTTCGCGGCCGTCATGATCGTGCTGTTCGTGCTGGTGATGGTCGGCTATCCGGTGATCTTCGAGTCCCTCAGCAGGGGCCGCAGCCTCGGCAAGCTGGCGCTCGGACTCCGGGTGGTCAGCGATGACGGCAGCCCGGAGCGCTTCAGGCAGGCGCTGTTCCGCGGGCTGGCCGGGGTGGTGGAGTTCTGGATGTTGTCGGGCGCGCCGGCGCTGATCGCGTCGCTGGTCTCGCAGCGGGGCAAGCGGCTCGGTGACGTCTTCGCGGGCACCATCGTGATCTCCGAGCGGGGGCCGCGCGAGTCGGGGCAGGCACTCGTCATGCCGCCGCAACTGGCGGGCTGGGCGGCCACGCTGGAGCTCTCCCAGCTTCCCGACGAGGTGACGCAGGCGGCCAGGCAGTATCTGGCGCGCTGGCACGATCTGGCGCCGCAGATCCAGCACGACATGGGCGTGCGCATCGCGACCCAGGTGGCGTCCTTCGTCTCGCCCTCGGCGCCCGCGGGGGTGCCGCCGCACGCGTACCTGAGCGCCGTCCTGGCCGAGCGCCGCCGCCGGGAGCAGGCACGTTTCGCCCAGCGCATGGGAACCCAGCACGCGGGGGCTCAGCAGATGGGGGCTCAGCACACGGGGGTTCCGCGCGTGGGAGCCCAGCCGGCGGGAGCCCCGTGGACGGGAAGCGCGCCACCGCCACCACCCCCGCCGCCGTACGGACCGCCCGTTCAGCCGTCGTATCAGCCTCCGGCCGCACCCGCGCCGGAGCCGCCGCAGGCGACTCCGGGCGGGTTCGCGCCGCCTCAGTGAGCGCGGTCAGAGGCACGCGCGCCGTTTCGTACCAGCGGTGACTAGCGGTGGTACGACTCTTGCGTCTGCACGTTCAACCGGTCGGTACGGACGTGCCTGGCGCTGTCCGTGAGCCGGTCACTGATCTTGATCACGTCGAGGCCCTCGTGGAAGTCGGCCCCGTAGATGTAGCCGTTGTAGTAGTAGGCGGACCAGATGCCCCCTCCGTCGCCGGCCGCCCGGGGACCGCGCTCGAAGTAGCCGATCTCCCTTGGGCGGGAGGAGTTGGTGAAGTCCCAGATCGACAGCCCGCCCATGTACCAGGCCTGGACCATGATGTCGCGGCCCTTGACCGGGATCAGCGAGCCGTTGTGCGCGACGCAGTTCTCGGAGTCGGCCTGGAAGCGCGGGATCTTGAAGTAGCTCTTGAACGTGAACCGCCCGCGCGACACGTCGTAGATCGCGTCCGCGCCCCGGGTCGGCCCGGTGGCCTCGTTGCAGGTCGCCGCGCCGCCGCCGCCGAGCTCGTCGGTGAAGACGACCTTCTTGGCGTCGTTGCTCCAGGTGGCCGAGTGCCAGAACGCGAAGTTCGGGTCCGTGGTCCTGGCGGTGACCCTCGGGTTGAGCCGGTCGGAGATGTCGAACAGCACGCCGTCACCCATGCAGGCGCCCGCCGCGATGTCCTTCTCCGCGTAGGCGGTGATGTCGTGGCAGCCCGAGGTCGGCACCAGCAGGCCCGGCTGGGTCTCGTTGCCGCCGTCGGGGAACACCACCGGGGTGGCCGCCACCGCGGCGGTCTCCGGGCTCCTGAGCGGCACCTTGATGATCGAGATCTTGTCGTGCGGCGGCAGGCAGTCCGGGAAGTTCGCGGCCGGCAGGTACGAGGAGACGTAGAGGTAGACGTTCCTGTTCCGGTCACGGCCCTTGCCGGGCACCAGGGTCAGCGTGTGCGAGCCGCAGTTGGTCTCGACCGACTTGATGTACCGGGGGCTGGCCTTGTCGGAGATGTCGAAGATGCGTACGCCCTCCCACGACTCCTTGACAGTGGCCGGCTGCCCGACGCTGCTGCAGGAGTCGTTGTTGCGGGAGGAGTCCACGGCGGTGAAGAGCAGGTTGCCGTAGACGCTGACGTCCATCTGGGCGCCCGGGCAGACGACCGAGCTGACGACCTTGGCCTTCCGGGGGTTGCTGATGTCGTAGATCGAGAATCCGCCGTAGTTGCCGACGTAGGCGTAGTCGCCCTGGAAGGCGATGTCGGTGTTGATGGTGGCGGCGATGGGGGCGGGCTTGGGGATGTTCAGCACGTGGGTCACGTTGGGGCTGGTGACCACGGTGTCGGGCGGCGGGATGTCGGCGGCGAGCGCTGGCATTCCCGCCAGCGTTAACGCGGCGACGGCCGCCGCCGTGACAAGGGCACGGCGATTCCTGGACACTCGGGAGCCTCCTTGATCACGTATGTCCTAGAGAAGACACAAGTGACCAAATCTTGAGCCTTACCGGCGCGGCCATCCAGGTAGCACTTTGTCAGGAAATATCGCGATTTGCCGTCTTGAAGTGGGTCTTTCTCCCGCCTACCATGCGCCGGGCATGAGCCCGGACATGACAGGGCGGCGAGGACCTTCCGGTCCCCGCCGCCGTCACGCTTTCGCGGCTACGGACGTCCGCCGCCGCTCTCCGGGTAGGAGCCCTGCGTCTGCGCGTTCAGCAGGTTCATCCGGACGCCCGCGGCCGCGTCGGTCCGCGGGTCGTTGAGCTTCAGCACGTCCAGGCCCAGGTTGAAGTCCGAGCCGTAGATGTAGCCGTTGTAGTAGTACGCCGACCAGAAGCCTCCGCTGAGCGGCGGCGCCGTGTTGTCGGGCCCGCGCTCGAAGAAGGCGATCTCCTGCGGGTTGGCCGAGTCGGTGAAGTCCACCACCACGATGCCGCCCTGGTACCACGCCTGGACCATGATGTCCTTGCCGGGCACCGGGAGGAGCGAGCCGTTGTGCGCGACACAGTTCTCGGTGTCGGCCTGGGCCCGCGGGATCTTGTAGTAACCCTTGAAGATCAGGTTCTTCCCGCGGTTGGCGATGTCGTAGTACGCGTTCGCGCCCTTGAGCGAGCCGATGGTCGCGTTGCAGGTGGCCCTACTACCGCCGCCGAGCTCGTCGGTGAAGATCACCTTCGTGCCCTGGTTGTTGAAGGTGGCGGAGTGCCAGAAGGCGAAGTTCACGTCGTCCCGTACGGTGGCCGTGACCTTCGGCTGCTCGGGGTTGGTGATGTCCAGCAGGATGCCCTCGCCCATGCAGGCCCCGGCGGCGATGTTCTTCTCCGGGTAGGCCGTGATGTCGTGGCAGCCCGTCGTGGCCGACGTACCCTCGGGGTAGGGCCTTCCGTCACCGGGGTTGCCACCGCCGGGGAACAGGTTCGGCGCCGCGATCACCCCGGCCGAGGTCGGGTTGGCGAGCGGGATCTTGATGATCGAGATCAGGTCGTGCGGCGGCTGGCAGTCCGGGAAGGTCGCGCTCGGGCTGTACGACGAGACGTAGGCGTAGACGTTCTGGCCCGTCTTGTCGGGGATCAGCGAGTGCGTGTGCGATCCGCAGTTGGTCTCGACGGACTTGATGTAGCGAGGGTTCGCCTTGTCCGAGATGTCGAAGATCCGGATGCCTTCCCAGGACGCCTTGTTCGTGGCGCTCTGGCCGGTGCTGCTGCACGAGTCGTTGTTCCGAGAGGAGTCAACAGAGCCGATCAGCAGGTTGCCGTACACCGACACGTCCATCTGCCCGCCTGGGCAGATGACGGAGCTGACGAGAGACGTCTGCGCCGGGTTCGCAATGTTGTAGATGGAGAAGCCGTAGTAGTTGCCTACATAGGCGTAGTCTCCCTGGAAGGCCATGTCCGTGTGGATGTCGGCCAAGGCCTGGGGCTTGGGCACATTCGTGACGTGCTCGACGTTCGCGCTCTTGACGATCTCGCCAGGAGCCGGAATGTCATCAGCCTGAGCCGGCAGCGTGGCACCGACCATCGCCACCGCTGTCGTCACCAGAATGAGAGCTCTGCGCAGGGTTAACACTCGGGGAAACCTCCTATAAAGGGGGCATAAATCTACGTAATCTTCGCCTCATCCGCCACATCTGGACCAGGGCGCAATGTGTCAAATTTTATTCCGTTTTGTCCTCTTTAAATGATCTTTGAGATGATCTAGGGTACGCATTCTTGGAACGAGGCATCAGGGAGGCTGGGTGCGCTCCGCGCTCATCGTCATCGCGGTCACGGTGATCACCCTCACGGGCTGCACCGCCGACAAGCCGCAGGCGCCACAGGCGGACTCCACCGCACCGGTGATCGCGCCCGGCAGGCCGGGCGAGGTGGCGAAGACGCTCGCCCCCGGCGAGGCCGCCACCGCCGTCCCCTCCCCCACGGCGAACGCCGCGGACGTGAAGTACGTCCAGGACATGATCGTCCATCATCAGCAGGCGCTCGACATGTCGATCCTCGCCCCGAACCGGGCCGCGTCGGCCAAGCTCAAGGCCCTGGCCGACCGCATCAAGGCGGCGCAGGGCCCGGAGATCCAGTACATGACGACGTGGCTGCGGGAGCAGGAGCAGAAGGTGCCCGACCAT
This sequence comes from Nonomuraea sp. NPDC050643, assembly GCF_040654715.1. NCBI lineage: Bacteria > Bacillati > Actinomycetota > Actinomycetes > Streptosporangiales > Streptosporangiaceae > Nonomuraea > Nonomuraea sp. NPDC050643. Next base: position 233,959 of record NZ_JBFAIM010000013.1, read on the forward strand.
CACGCCAAGCACGAGGGCATGCCGGGCATGGCCACGCCGAAGCAGATGGAGGAGCTGAAGGCGGCCTCGGGCAAGGCGTTCGACGCGATGTTCCTGCAGCTCATGATCAATCACCACGTGGGCGCGATCAAGATGTCGGAGCAGGTGCTGGGCGGCGGCTCCCACATCAAGATCGAGGAGCTGGCCTCCGACGTCAGCGTCACGCAACTGGCCGAGATCCGGCGCATGCAGGAGATGCAGCGGGCCGCCTAGAACGCCCCCGCTCCGGAGGTCAGGAGCCGACCCGCCACGAGTGCAGGTAATCCTCCTGCTCCGGGGTGAGCACGTCGATGCCGATCCCGGCCGCGGCCAGCTTGAGCCTGGCCACCTCGTGGTCGATCTCCTCGGGAACGTCGTACACGCCGGGCAGGAGGTTCGTTCGCTCGCCGGCCAGCCATGCCACGGCCAGGGCCTGGGCGGAGAACGACATGTCCATGACGGACGCGGGATGCCCCTCGGCGGCGGTGAGGTTGACCAGCCGCCCCTCGGCGAGCAGCAGCAGCCGCCGGCCGTCGGGCATGACGTACTCGTCGGTGTTGGGCCGCACTCCCCGGTGCACCTCGTGGGCCAGCTCGTCCAGCGCCCGCACGTCGATCTCCACGTCGAAGTGCCCGGCGTTGGCCAGGATCGCGCCGTCCTTCATGACCGACAGGTGCTCGGCCCTGATCACGTCGCGGTTGCCGGTCACGGTGACGAACAGGTCGCCGGTCAGCGCCGCCTGCGCCATCGGCCGCACCTCGTAGCCCTGCAGGGTCGCGTCGAGCGCCTTCACGGCGTCGATCTCGGTCACGATCACCCGTGCCCCGAACCCCTTGGCCCGCTCGGCCACCCCCCGGCCGCAGAACCCGAACCCGGCCACGACCACGGTCCGGCCGGCCAGCATCGTGTTGGTGGCCCGCATGATCCCGTCGAGCGTCGACTGCCCGGTGCCGTAACGGTTGTCGAACATGCGCTTGGTTCGCGTGTCGTTGACGGCGACCACCGGGAACCGCAACGCGCCCTCGGCCGCCATCTGCCGCAGCCGGATGATCCCGGTCGTGGTCTCCTCGCAGCCCCCGCTCACCCGCTCGAGCAGATCGACCCGCTCGGTGTGCAGGATGTTGACGAGGTCGCACCCGTCGTCGAGCACGAGATCGGGCTCGAGGTCGAGCGCCCGGTGGATGTGCCGGTAGTAGGTGGCGCGGTCGACGCCGGCCCGCGCGTGCACGTCGATCCCGTAGAGCCGCAGCGCGTCGGCGACGTCGTCCTGCGTGGACAGGGGATTCGACGCGGCCAGCGCGATCTCGGCCCCGCCCGCCTTCAGGGCGCCCATGAGCACGGCGGTCTCGGCGGTGACATGCAGGCACGCCGCGATCTTCAACCCGTCGAGCGGCCGTTCGAGCGCGAAGCGCTCACCGATCGCGGTCAACACCGGCATCGCGCGAGCGGCCCAGGAGATCTGCCGCTCACCGCTTTCACTGAGATCCATGGGGCGCCTTTGAACCGAAGAACGTGGCCAAGAATACGCTCGTCACGGCGAGCGACCCGTGAGCCTTCACGACCGGCCATGACGGACGGACGTGGCGTCGGCGCGTGCGGGGGACTTGGCTTGCCGTACAAGATGGGCTTGGGGAGAAGCTCCGAGAGGTGAGAACCCCTCTCGGAGCTCCGGGAGGGCTCAGTAGCGGTAGTGGTCCGACTTGTACGGGCCCTCGACGTGGACGCCGATGTACGCGGCCTGCTCCTTCGTCAGCTCCGTGAGCTTCACGCCCAGGGCGTCGAGGTGCAGGCGGGCGACCTTCTCGTCCAGGTGCTTGGGCAGCGTGTAGACGCCGATCGGGTATTCGGCCGTCTTGGCGAACAGCTCGATCTGCGCGATCACCTGGTTGGTGAACGAGTTGGACATGACGAAGCTCGGGTGGCCGGTCGCGCAGCCCAGGTTCATCAGGCGGCCCTCGGCGAGGACGAGGATCGAGTGCCCGTCGGCGAACACCCACTCGTCGACCTGCGGCTTGATGTTGTTCTTGACGATGCCGGGCAGCTTGGCCAGGCCGGCCATGTCGATCTCGTTGTCGAAGTGGCCGATGTTGGACACGATCGCCTGGTGCTTCATCCGCGTCATGTGGTCGGCGGTGATGATGTTGAAGTTGCCGGTGGTGGTGACGAAGATGTCGGCGATGCCGACGACCTCCTCCAGCGTGGTCACCTGGAAGCCGTCCATGGCCGCCTGGAGCGCGCAGATCGGGTCGATCTCCGTGACGATGACCCGGGCGCCCTGGCCGCGCAGCGCGTCGGCACAGCCCTTGCCGACGTCGCCGTAGCCGCAGACCACGGCCACCTTGCCGCCGATGAGCACGTCGGTGGCGCGGTTGAGGCCGTCGATGACGGAGTGGCGGCAGCCGTACTTGTTGTCGAACTTCGACTTGGTGACCGAGTCGTTGACGTTGATCGCCGGGAAGAGGAGCTGGCCGTTCTTGTGCATCTCGTAGAGACGGTGCACGCCGGTCGTGGTCTCCTCGGTGACGCCCTTGATGCTCTCGGCGATCCGGGTCCAGCGCTTGTCGTCGCCGACCGTGCGGGTGAGCAGGTCGATGATGACGTGCCACTCCTCCGGGTCGTCGGCGGTCGCGGGCGGTACGGCCCCGGCCTTCTCGTACTCGGCGCCCTTGTGCACCAGCAGCGTGGCGTCGCCGCCGTCGTCGAGGATCATGTTGGGGGCGTCACCGTCAGGCCAGGTGAGGGCCTGCTCGGTGCACCACCAGTACTCCTCCAGCGTCTCGCCCTTCCAGGCGAAGACCGGCACGCCCTTCGGGTCGTCGACGGTGCCGTCGCGGCCGACGACCACCGCGGCGGCGGCGTGGTCCTGGGTGGAGAAGATGTTGCAGCTCACCCACCGGACCTCGGCGCCGAGGTCGACCAGCGTCTCGATGAGGACCGCGGTCTGGATGGTCATGTGCAGGGAGCCCATGATCTTCGCGCCCCGGAGGGGCTGGGAGGCCGCATATTCCTTGCGGACCGCCATGAGGCCGGGCATCTCGTGCTCGGCGAGCCGGATCTCCTTGCGGCCGAAGTCGGCAAGTGAAAGGTCTGCGACCTTGAAGTCCATCGGGTTTCCCCTCGCATCACGGATGGTTGTCGCCGACGAGTTTAGGCGCCGCTCCTAGGCGCACGCACCCCGAGGACGCTGAAACTGACGTAAGAATGTAAGAATGCGCATCACGGAAGCGGCCAAGCGGCTTGGGATGTCCCCACGAATGCTCCGATACCGGGAGGCGCTCGGTCTGCTGCCGCCGGTACGCGAGCAGGGGGCGCACCGGCGTTTCGGCCCCGAGGAGCTGTCGGCCGTGGCGCAGGGTGTGGAGCTGGAGAAGCGGTTCGACGTGTCGCCGGCCGAGCTGGCGTTCGCGCTCCGGGTGCTGAGCGAGCCGGCGGTGGCGGCGGCCGTACGGGATCTGGGGGTGCGGATCGGGCGCATCCAGGTGCCGCGCAGGGCCCTCGACTTCGAGCAGGAGAAGGCCCTGCGGCTGCTGCGCGCCTCAGGCGGGCATCGCTAGGAGACCACGGCGAGGCCCGCCTCGCCGTGGTGCGCGACTAGGAGGCCGTGGTGCGGGAGGACCTGTCGAGGTCGGGCTCCAGGTAGATCACCCGGGCGATCGGCACGGCCTCGCGGATCCGGCGCTCGGCCTCGTCGATGCCGCGCGCCACCTCGATCGCCGTGTCGTCGTGGGCGACCGCGATCTTGGCGCCCACGAGCAGCTCCTCCGGGCCGAGGTGCAGCGTGCGCATGTGGATGATCCGGTCCACCTCGGGCGCGCTCTCCAGCGCGCGGCGAATCTGGTTCTCCATCTCCGGCGAGGCGCCCTCGCCGACCAGCAGCGACTTGGTCTCGATGGCCAGCACGATCGCGATCACGGCCAGCAGCACACCGATCATCAGGGTGCCGATGCCGTCCCAGACGCCGTCGCCGGTGAGGACCGCCATCGTCACGCCGAACAGCGCGAAGATCAGGCCGAGCAGCGCGCCCAGGTCCTCCAGCAGGATGACGGGCAGCTCGGGGGACTTGGAGCGGCGGATGAAGGCGATCCACGACTGCTTGCCGCGGACGGCGTTCGACTCCCTGATCGCCGTACGGAACGAGAACGCCTCGGCGATGATCGCGAAGATCAGCACCCCGAACGCCCAGGCGGGCGCCTCCACCGCGGCGCCGTCGGAGATCTTGTGCACGCCCTCGTACAGCGAGAAGGCCGCGCCGATCGTGAACAGCACCACGGCCACCACGAACGCGTAGAAGTAACGCTCGCGGCCGTAGCCGAACGGATGCTCCTTGGTGCTGGCCCGGGCCGCCCGTTTGCCGCCCACCAGCAGCAGCACCTGGTTGCCCGAGTCGGCGACCGAGTGGATGCCCTCCGCCAGCATCGAGGAGGACCCGGTGAAGAATGCGGCCACGAACTTGGCCACGGCAATGGCCAGGTTCGCGGTCAATGCCGCAACGATCGCTTTTGTTCCGCCGCTCGCGCTCACCGGTCTGCTCCACTCTTAAAGATCAACTACATAAGCCAAAAAGCGATCCTATTGGGAAATTCTGGCTTTTACCTCAGTGATCGCTGACACAGGGGTGGGATCAAGCGCGTATCCCAGCGCCAGATAGGTGCTGGCGTAGTCGCCGAGCCCGATGAGCGTGGCCATCCGCTCCAGCGGATGCGTGCCCTCGGCCATGAGCTCGCTGACCGGCACGTCGCGCTCGCGCGCCAGCCGCAGCGACGCCTCGCGCCGCCGCGTCACCTGCGGGTGCTCCTCGACGTCGCGCAGGACCACCAGCCTGAGCGTCCGGGTCGCAGAGTCGGCGAAGATGTCGCGCTCGGCCATCGGCCCGTCGAGGACCTCGACCTGGTCATGGCCGACCTCGGGGATCTCCCCGACGATGGCGGGATATTTCGCGTTCGTGTGAAGCTGCCCGGCCAGCCGGTACGCCGCCACGGCCGCCGCCGGCGACGACCCCCAGATCATCGGCACCGTCTCGGCCAGATCCATCGCGAGCGACTTGCCCGGATTGATGAACGACTCACTGGACGGCCGGCACCGGTGCGCCATGTCCTCCAGCGACTTGGCCACCCGCTCGAACAGCTCCGCGTCGGCCGGCAGCAGCCGCAGCTCGGCCGCCGCCACGATCAGCGGCACGGTCAGCAGCCAGAGGTTCGCCCTCGACGCCCCGGAGACCGGCACCGGCACATAGATCGCCGACGCCTGCGTGGCGATGGCCTCCAGCGGCGAGCCGGGGGCGCCGACGCCGAGCAGCGTGCAGCCACGCCGCACCGCCTGGGTGGCGACGGACAGCGTCTCCTCGGTGTCGCCCGAGCCGGAGACGACGATGACCAGGTCGGTGGCCCCGACCCAGCCGGGGAGCTGGTAGGAGCGCAGGGTCACGATGGGCAGCGGCGCGCCGTTGCCGGCCACCGCCGCCAGGATGTCGCCGGCGAGGCCGGAGCCGCCCATGCCCGCGACCACGATGGCGCGCGGGCGCCCCTGATCGGCCAGCCGGTCCACGCGAGCCTCGACCGCGGTGCGGTAGCCGGTGCGTACGTGAGCCGCGGAGGCGGCGACCGCGGGCAGCATGCCGCCGGGGTCGCCTTCGCTGAGGTGCCGCTGGTCGTCGAGCCGCTCCGGCTCCCAGGTCACGGCTTCCTGGCCTCGTCGACGAGCAGGACGGGGATGTCATCCCGGACCGGGTAGATCAGGCCACAATCGGTGCAGACCAGCTCCTCGGCCTCGGTCTCGGCCCTGAGGGGAGCCTTGCAGGCCGGGCAGGCCAGGATCTCAAGCAGCCAGTCATCGATCTTCACTCTGACACCTTTCCCACAATGGCGAGGACCTCGTCCCTGATCGCCGTCATCTTGCTCTCGTCGGCCGCCTCGGCGTTGAGCCTGAGCAGCGGCTCGGTGTTGGAGGCCCGCAGATTGAACCACCAATCCGCCCCCGTCACGGTCAGCCCGTCAAGCTCGTCGAACTCGCCTCTGCCCGCGAACTCCTCCCGCACGCGCCGCAACGCCTCGGCCTGGTCGGACACGGTGCTGTTGATCTCGCCGGAGGCGTGGTAACGCGAGTAGACGCCGGCCACCTCCGACAGCGGCCGCCCCTGCTCCCCGAGAGCGGCCAGCACGTGCATGGCGGCCAGCATCCCCGAGTCGGCGAACCAGAAATCCCTGAAGTAGTAGTGAGCCGAGTGCTCACCGCCGAAGACGGCGCCCGTGCGGGCCATCTCGGCCTTGATGAACGAGTGCCCGACCCGCGTCCGCACGGGCTCGCCGCCGTGCTCCCGCACGATCTCGGGCACGCCGAGCGACGTGATCAGATTGTGGATGATCGTCGCGCCCGGATATTTGGCCAGCTCGCGTGCCGCCACCAGCGCCGTGACGGCCGACGGCGAGACGGACTCGCCACGCTCGTCGATCACCCAGCACCGGTCGGCGTCGCCGTCGAACGCCAGCCCGAGGTCGGCGCCGCTCTCGACGACCGCCCGCTGCAGATCCACGAGGTTCTGCGGCTCGAGCGGGTTGGCCTCGTGGTTGGGAAAGTTCCCGTCGAGCTCGAAGTAGAGCGGGACCAGCTCGATCGGCAGCCCCTCGAACACGGCCGGCACGGTGTGCCCGCCCATCCCGTTGCCCGCGTCGACGACCACCTTGAGCGGCCTGATCTCCCGCAGGTCGACCAGCGTCCGCAGGTGGTCGGCGTAGCCCTGCAGCAGGTCCTTCTCGATCAGCGACCCGCCCGGCCCGGCCGAGCCGGCGGGCTCGGCCGCTCCGTCGCGGGTCTCGCCCATCAGCTCGGCCGCCCTGTCGCGGATCTCGCCCAGCCCGGTGTCACCGCCGATCGGCACGGCCCCCGCCCGGCACATCTTCATGCCGTTGTACTGGGCCGGGTTGTGGCTGGCGGTGAACATCACGCCCGGCAGCCCCAGGCTGCCGCTGGCGTAGTAGAGCAGGTCGGTGGAGCCCAGCCCGGTGTGCACGACGTCGGCCTGGCGCGAACGGGCGCCACGGATGAACGCCTCCGCCAGCGGCGGCGACGACTCGCGCATGTCGTGCGCGACGACGACCGATGCGGCTCCTGTCACTTCGACGAAGGCCGCCCCCACGGCCTCGGCGATCGCCTCGTCGAGCTCGCCGGGCACTACCCCGCGAACGTCATACGCTTTGAAGATCTTGGCGAGGTCGCCCACTCTCCAGCTCCGCCCTTAGGTCGTTTCCTCCGTCGAAACGAGCCTACCGGTCACGATGCTGCTGGGCCGACCTCAGAACGCGCAGGTGCCCCCGGCGGCCGACCTCGACGCCTTGACCCACCGGCTCACCGCCACCGGACGGCGTCGGCCGCGCGGCCTCCCTGACGGCGTTGGCCAGCGCTTCGAGATCATCCGAACTGGGCGAGGCACCGTCCGTCGGCAGCCGCACCACCTCCCAGCCGCGGGGGGCGGTCAGTCGCTCGGCGTGTTCGGCGCACAGGTCATAACAGTGTGGCTCCGCGTACGTCGCCAGAGGGCCGAGAACAGCGGTCGAGTCGGCGTATACGTACGTGAGCGTGAAGACGGCAGGCTGACTGCAAGCGGTGCGGGAACAGCGGCGGACGGGGCTCACGGAGGGACCGTATCTGGTAAGAGTGCGAGGCGCCACTATCTGAGCACTCTTAACGAGCGTGTCGCCACAATTCGGACACCTGTCGCAGCCTTTCCACCCAGATGCCCCGGAAGGCACCGCCCCCTCATTTCCCGGAGCCCCAGCTTCCCCTCCCCGCGTTCCCACCCCACCACCCCCTCAACCCCCCGACTTTCCGCGCCCCGACAACCGCCCCACCATCCGACGGGACGATCTCGTGACATGAGCCCTTCCACGACGGACCCTCATCACCGTCGCACAACGGCTCCGACCAGCAGCGATACGGCGACGGACGGCTGCCCCCGAGCAGCGACGGAACGCCGGAACGCGTGATCCTGATCATCGGCGAATGAGCGGCACATGGGACGTTGACCGGCGACGGAAGGGAGCGTGGGGCCCTAAGCGGCGTCGGAAGAGCGGCGCATTGCGCCTCGACCGGCGTCGGAAGAGCGGCGAGACCCGGCGACGAGACGGGCCCCTCCGGCTGACGGCACAACGGGCAGGCGGCGCAGAGCCGACATCACAGGAATGGCGTGTCACGCAAAGCGAGGGCCGAGGGGTGGCCCCGTACACTTGCTGACGTGAATCACAAGCGCGGTCCGAGACGGCGCGATCGCCACGGTCGCGGTCTCCGCGGCCCGCTCGCCCCCTCCCACGTCCCCATGGCCAAATCCCGCAGCGAACGCTTCGACGACCTGGTGCTCGACGCCGTCGACCGCCTCAGGCCGCGATGGGAGAGACAACTGTCGGCGGTGGAGTTCGCGGTGGAGGACGTACCGCCGCTGAGCGAACTGGGTGACGGACCCCAACTGGGCACGGAACCCATCCCGTTCGGTCGCGCGGACGCCGCCACCGGGCAGTCACCGGCGTCGGTGGTGGTGTACCGGCGACCGCTGGAGGCCAGGGCGAGAGACAGGGACACGCTGGGCGCCATGGTGCATGACACGGTGGTGGAGCAGGTGGCAACCCTGCTGGGCCTGGCCCCGGAAACGGTGGACCCGGGCTACGACGACCGCCGCTGACCCAGGCTCCGGAGCACCGGGAAGAACTGCACGGTCCTCGCCACAAAGACGCGCTACGCGCGATGGGATCTCGGGCTGCGTCCAGTGGGGGCAAGCCCCCACACCCCCGGCGGGGACCTGCCGGTCCCCGCACCCCTCGGACGCGACCCCGGCTCCCAGGTGAGAGCACCCTGACCCATTGACCCAGGCCACGAAGACCCTGCCTGGCGGAGCACCGCTGTCAGTCGGCCGGCTTGAGGACCAGTTCATCAGACTCGATCACAGGGTGGTCGCCAGACGCAACCAATCGAACTGACTTGCTACTGAGAGTGAGTTATTAAGTACATAGCGCACATGGGCCCTCTATGGTTTGGGCGTTCAACCCCCCACTGGAAGGTCCATATGTGGATCACATTGACCGCTGCCACGGCGGCGGCTGTCGCCCTGGCCGTCACTCCGACCGCATGCGCCCAGGGCGGTACCACCAGCCATCCCGAAGGTGAGCAGGGATGCCAGAACAGCTGGAAAGCACCGGTAGCCGTTCGACTCGGCTCCGCGAAACCACGGGTTCGGGCCACCCTTCGCGTGAAGTGCAGCGAGGAGGTCATCACGACATTCATGGCCAGAATGTCCATCGAACACAAGGACGGCCTTGTCTCTCCCTGGTTTGAGGTGGCTCACGAATATCACTTCGATCTACCAGGCCTATACCGGGCGTACACACTGCTCGCTTTCCCCTGCCGGGACGGGAGCTACCGGGCGAAGGTCTCTATAACGGGCAACTTCCTCGACGGGGAAGGCTTCAAGGTCACGGGCGAATCGAGCAGCACCCGCGTGGACTGCGAGCGTGCGGAGCCGATCACATGAAAGGTGCCGTCGGATCGCCTCGATGTGCACATCTGACGCGGGTTCGCGGATGTGGAGGCACGACGCCGACGGCCCAACAGCCGGCGGTGGCGGAGTCGATCTGCGGAATGTTCACCGTGGTGTAGGTGGGTGGGGTCGTGATGGGGTCGGCATCGCCCGGCCACACCCCCCACCCATTCCGCCACCAGGCGACACGCCACAACTGCTCCTCGCCCGCCGACGGCGGGTCGTCATCGAAGTCGTCGAGGTCGCGTTTGTGCCACCACCTGCGGCGCTCCGACGTGAAGTAGAAGCGCTGCTCACTGCTCTTCCTGCGCCTAAGCCAGTGACGGAACACGCCCTCCAGCATCGCACACCGTGACCAGTCCGGCCCGCGCTTCCGCCCCTGCCCTGCTCTGGGAGCCGCGCTCATCCGCCCGGCACGGTAAGGATCGGCATCGCGATGACTTTCCGGGACTTCACGGGTCGAACTCAGCGAAGAGAACAAGGAGGCCCTGAAGTGAGCGATCAAGTGAGTGTCGCGATCACCGGCATCAGGACCGTCGGCGTCCCGGTCACCGATCAGGATCGCGCCGTCGCGTTCTACGTGGACGTTCTGGGACTGGAGAAGCGGCTGGACGCCCCGGTCGAGCAGCTCAGCGGCAGGTGGATCGAGGTGGCGCCGCCGGGAGCGGCGACCACGATCGCGCTCGTCCCGGCCGGACCGGGTACGGCGGTCGGCGTCGAGACGGGGATCCGGCTCGCCGTGGCCGACGCGGCGTCGCTGCACAAGGAGCTGACGGAGCGTGGGACCGATGTGGGCGAACTGCTGCGCTGGGAAGGCGTACCGCCGATGTTCGCCCTGCGCGACCCGGACGGCAACGGCCTCGAGATCGTCGAGTAGCGGAGAGGGAGATCGCGATGGCTGAGATACGAGCGAACGATGCCGGCCTGCCACTGGACAAGGAGTTCACCGCGACGCTGGTGAAGAGCCCGAGCAAGGGCGGATGGACGTATGTCGTGATGCCCGGGTCCGCCGAGTTCTTCGGGACCCGAGGACTGGTGAAGGTGCGAGGGACGATCGATGGGCGGCCGTTCCGGAGCTCCTTCATGGCGCTGGGCGATGGGACGCACAAGCTGCCGGTGAAGAACGACATTCGTGCCCTGATCGGAAAGGAGGTGGGGGACAGCGTCACGATTCACCTGCGGGAACGGATCAACTGAAGGCCGTGGTCGTGGCGTTGTGGTGAGTGCTGCGCCCTCTACCGGCTCAGGAGCGGGTCTGCCCTCCGTGCGGGTTCATGGGCCACGATGCCGACGCCTTCGGTGATCGGGGTCGCGTCCGAGGGGTGCGGGGACCGGCAGGTCCCCCCCGGGGGGTGGGGGGGTGGGCCCCCCCGACGCCGCCCCCCCGGGCCACGCGCG